>JAISGC010000043.1 GCA_031263295.1 Rickettsiales bacterium | reverse complement strand
CACGGATTGGAACCACATCGCGACCAACGGATCGACGCATCTGTTCTGCCTCGGCACATTGGGGACGGCCAACGACGCCCACGGAACGCCCAGCCATATGTATGGCGAAAGCGATAACGACGCGGCCGCGCGCGTGACGACGACCTGCTCCGGGACATTCGTCAGGGTGTACGGCTCGGGCATCTATCGGTCGGGTCTCGGCGGCGCGGGCACGGAAAAGTATCTGAATTATTTCTATGGAAACAACGACTCCAAATCCGGCGCGGACAAAACCCAGCACCATAACCTGTTCGTGTATTTTCCGGAGAGAACTATCAACAACACGACGATGCCCGCGGGATTCTATAACTCCAATACCAATAATACCCCGGCAACGGAAACAATCATCGGGCACAGGGTTGCGTATTGCGAAAATGGATTCAATATCGATTGGTCAAATAATGTGTTCAGCTGCTGCAACGCCAGCGACGGCTGCGTGCAGTATTAAAAGGGACTTATATACAACACTAGCCAAAACCAAAACAAACCACGAAGTGGTTTGTCATTCCCGCGAAGGCGGGAATAGGGCTTTAAGCCTTATAACGAAAAACTTGTTTCGCGAACAAAGATAATCGGGAAAACAAGTAGTGGCGGAATGCAAGGTTTAGAACCCTATTCCCGCTTTCGCGGGAATGACAAACGATTGTTTCACAATCGTTTGTTTTGGTTTTGGCTAGTGCTGTATATAAGTCCCATTTATCATTTCCCCCGCCCAACTTTTTCCGAAATTATTTCCGCGATTTAAGCACGCGGGATTTTTCGCGATCCCATTCGCGGGCGCGGATTGTGTCGCGCTTGTCGACCTTGGACTTGCCGAAGCCGATGCCGAGAAACACTTTTATAATTCCGCGGTTGTTGAAATAGAGTTTCAGCGGGACGATTGTCGCGCCCTTTTCAATCAGCCGTCCGCGCAAGCGGTTCAGCTGGTTTTTATGCAAGAGTATTTGCTTGTCGCGGCGCTCGTCGAATCCGGCGATTTTGCTCGCGGTCTGCAACTTTTGCACGGGCATATTTTTGACGACCAAGTTATCGCCGCGCGCCGCGACGAACGAATCGACCAAAGACACCAGGCCGTATCGGATGGACTTCACCTCCGCGCCCGTCAGCGCCAAGCCCGCCTCTATCGTGTCTTCGATAGCGTAATCGAACCGCGCGCGGCGGTTGACGGCAACCTGTCCTGATTTAATAAGTTGTCTCATAATTTCGGATACAATCTATGCGCATTGTTCCATAAAATATCTTCCATTTCAACCTGGGGAATATTTTTTATCGCGGCCAGAACTTTGATTGTCTCAATCATCATGGCCGGACGGCACTCCTGGCCGCGGAAAGGAATCGGCGCGCAATAGGGCGAATCAGTTTCAGAGACAATGCGGTCGTTCGGAATGCGCGCGAAAATATCGCGCAACTCGGCCGCGTTCTTGAATGTCAGAATCCCCGACGCGGAAATATAAAACCCGCGGTCGAGCATCGTCCGCGCAAAGTCCCACCGCGATGAGGTAAAGCAATGCATCACGCCGCCCGACGGCATCGCTTGCAGAATCGACATCGTGTCGTCCTCGGCGTCGCGCGAGTGAATCGCGATGGGAAGTTTTGCGTGCCGCGCGATTTCAAGCTGCCGCTCGAACAATGCAACTTGCTGGCGGGGCGGCGCATTATTTCCATGATAATCCAATCCGATTTCTCCAACGCCGACGACTTTCGGATTGCCCAAAAGATTTTCATATTCCGGCGTCTCGCTCGCGCGCTCCGGATGAATGCCAAGGGTGCAAAATATGCGCGGATCGGATTTCGCGGCGGCGAGCGCTTCGACTATCTCGCTGGTTTCGGCCGACGCGCGGATGATTTTATCGACGCCCGAAAGGTCGGCTATATGAGTGTGAGTGTCGATCAGCATTTCGCAATCTCGGTTATAATCTTGAACGCGGTCGTCTCCGGGTCGATGTGCAATGCGGTCATCCGCTCGATTTCGCGCGCCGCAATCGGATACAATTCGGCCGCGCCGATCTCATGAATCAGGTCCAAAAGGACGCCCATATTTTCCGGCGCCGCCGCGAAGGATTTTGCGAGAGCCAGAAAATCCGCCGCGTTCGACGCCCCGCTTGAAACAACGGCGCGCGCCCGCGCGAACAAGCCGTCGGCGCCCGTCGCAATCAGGTTCGCGACGACGCCGAAACTGCCGCCCGAAATCTTCGCCAACTCCGGCGATATTTCGCGCCCCGGCAAAATGGTCATTCCGATTTCGCGAAGCTCCATCGGCGACAGCGGGCGCAACTTTTCGACGCGCGCGCGGCTGCGGATTGTGGGCAGAACTTTTTCCAAGGAATGCGCGACGATAAAGAAAATCGTTTTCGCGGGCGGCTCTTCCAAAGTCTTCAATAAAGCGTTCGCGGTCCCGGCGGACAACTCGTCGATTGAATCCAAAATCACAACGCGCCAAGATTCCGACATAGACGACATCTGCAATTTCTCAATCGTCGCGCGGACCGCTTCGACCGAAATAGATTTCCGCGCTTTGTCTTCCTGATGCTCCAAGTCGATGACGAACAAATCGCCGATCCCGCCCTGACGCATCTGCTCCGACACATCGCGCCCGAAAATATCGGAAAATATTTTGCGCGCCAAATCGTATGCGAGAGTCGCCTTGCCGATGCCCTTCGGCCCCGTCAGAATCCACGCCGGATGAATGCCGCGCGAATCGCGCTCGCTCCACGCGTCAAGAAACGCGCGGCGCGCCGCGGTATGCCCGACGACGGCATTCGCGTCAATCGGCCGCGGCAGTTCGATTAAAGATTCTTTTTTTTTCGGCGCCATTTATTTATAGCAATTATCTTATTACAGCTTTCTTTATTATGCAATCACATAATAACAAGCGTCATCCCGGCGAAGGCCGGGATCCACTGCTTTCACGCAAATCTTAACTTATAAATTACAACAGACCTTCGGGCAATGGATCCCGGCCTTCGCCGGGATGACGCTCGCTTTTATGTTGTCTATTTTTCTAAAAATAAGTTTTGCATTTTTTAGTCTTATTCTCATTTCCCCGTCAATAAATATTTCAGATTCCGAAACATCCGTCCGAAGAATCGCACGCGGCCGACATCCGCGGCCGCGAGCAACGGCGCGGACTTTATCTCGCGCCCGTTCAGAAACGCGGCGACGCGGCCGACAACCTGGCCCTTCGCGACCGGCGCCGTGATGTCGTTCTTGACCAGCGCGACGACGCGCAGGCCGTCGAGCTTCGTCCCGTTCTCGAATGTCAGAACAAACGGCTCCTTGGTCGCGCTCTGGACGCGCGCGGTCCGGCCATACCAGACCGGGACATCGACCGACGATTTTATCGGGTGGTTGAACGAGTTCTCGAATCCGTATTCCAAAATGCGCTTGGCCTCGGCCGCGAGCGCGTCGTGATTCTTCGCGGACATCCCGTTGATGACGGCAATCAGGCGCCGGTCGCGCCTTTTGGCCGCCGCGACGACGCCGTATCCGCCGCGCCCGGTGTGCCCCGTTTTCAGGCCCTCCGCGCCGCCCATTATAAAGAGCAATTTATTGTAATTTATCGCGTGCGATTTCGCCCAGACGCGGCAGGCATCAGACAGCGGATTGATAAACTCGAATCTGCGCACCTTAAAAAAGTGCAAATATTCGGGATAGTTTTTCATTATGTGCGCGCCGAGCATCGCCAACTCGCGCGAGGTCGACAGATTATCCGGATCGGGCAGCCCGCTGGCGTTTCCGAACGAAGTATATTCCATTCCGATTTCTTTCGCGCGTGTATTCATTTGCTGAACAAACGCGGCCTCGCTTCCCGCGAGCCGCTCGGCCAAGACTATCGCGCCGTCGCCGCCGGAGACGACAATCATTCCGGTTATCGCATCCTCGGCCGTGATGGTCTGGCCCTCTTCAAGACAAATCCGCGTCGCGCCCGCGAGCGCAGGCGCGCGGTAATCCGCATTGCGCGAGACAACCAGCTTGTCCGATAATTTTAGCCGCCCGTCGCGCAAGGCGTCGAACGCAAGCTCGGCGGTCATCAGCTTGACCATCGAGCTCGGCACCATCAGATCGTCCTCGGTCTTGGCGGCGATTGACTGGCCCGATTGATAATCGACCAGATACCAGGACTTCGCCGGGCCGGAAAAATCGGCCCGCGCCGCCGTAGCAATAAAAAGCAATGCGATAATTTTTTTCATTACGGCAACCATAGCATCGCGCGCCGCAAAAATCAATCGGCAACATAAAGAGCTCGTCAAATCGCAGAAAACATAATCGCGATTAAATCGGGCTTGTTGCTGATCGCCGAATAAAACTCGCCGCAGATTCGTTCGCTCGCCGCGGGAAGATAGGTTCCCGCGGTGCATACCCAGGTTTTCCGATTCTGCAACCTGCACCAGGTTCCGCCGTCGCTCCCGGCGGCGCCCGGTTCGCCCGCGGTCGTCGTCGCGCCATAGGAGCACGCGGCTGCGGTGCGAAAGGCCCGAATCTTATGATAAACGCCGATGCAGTTTGCCGTCGAGACGGTGTTCGAGCACCCGGTTCCGAGATCGACGAATCCGCCGCCTTCGACCGAAAGGCCCCAGCTTGGCGGCGTCGCCTGACACAGCTTTGCCGCGCGGGCGCCGCAAATTAGCAAAGTGCAAATTGCAAAGTTCAATGACAGCCTGCCGAATGCTCTGATGCCTTTTCGCAAGCCCCCATTGAACTTTGCACTTTGTAAATTGAACTTTTTCATTTCTTTTCTCCCTGTTTTGTTTTTTGCGCGATGCCTTCCGACTGGTGTTCCCCTCCTTTGGAGGGGAACACCGCGCGGAAGGCACGGCTTCGTCGGGAAACTTTTGGGCGCAAGCCCGGCGTAGCGCCGAAGGCGCGAAGACGGGTCGGGTGGGTTGAGAAATCATAAATAAGAATGATTCCGTGAAGATCGCTCGACACGGCCCCCCGACCATAACGGGAGTTGCATAAAAAACGCGACCGAACGGCCGCAATTTTTTACGCTCGGATTACGGCGCAAAACGCGCGCCGCTTATTTATGAGCTTCTCACAGCCCGAACGCAAGTTTCCCAACTTGGTTCCAGGTGATTATAATAATTTCATAAAATTATTGCAAGGTAAAAAATATAACCGTAACCAAAACAAAAGTTTGTGAAACAAACTTTTGTCATCCCCGCGCAGGCGGGGATAGGGCTTTTAACTTTATAACAAAAAACTTGTTTCAATTACAAATGTAATCGGAAAAGCAAGTATGTTGAAAGGTAAGGTTTAGAGCCCTATTCCCGCCTGCGCGGGAATGACAAAAAATCCCTTTGGGATTTTTTGTTTTGGTTTTGGCTCTGGAATCAAGAACAGAAATCAATTATCCTCTGATCGAAAATCACATCGCGGTCGGACAGCGGCGTGTTGATATGAATGTCGGCGGCCGACCGCGTGCGCGACAGCGCGACATAGGTTTGCCCGTGCGCGAACGCCCCGCGCGAAATATCGACGACGACCGCATCGAGCGTTTTTCCCTGCGCCTTGTGAATCGTCATCGCGTATCCCAGCATCAGCGGAAACTGCGTGTATGCGCCGATTTCTTTTTCTTCCAGCTTTTCATCCTCGCCGCGGCGGTATTCGATTTTCTCCCATTTCTCGGGCTTGACCTCGACGATTTCATGCGTGCCGAGCAATTCGACTTTTATCACGCGGCCAAGTTCGCGCACTATGCCCATCGACCCGTTGTGCCAGCGATGTTTGCCGGCATCGTTCCTGACGAATACAACCAACGCGCCGACTTTCAACAAGAGTTCCTCCGGCGCGGGCAGTTTATCGCCGCCGACAAAGTCGCCCGTGATGCTGCCGCGATACAAGACCTCCGGCGACGAGAGTTCGCGCAGGCGCGCCGCATTGATGTTGTCCGCAACCGCGCGAAACGGTGTTATTATGACGGCATTTTTCCGACGCTCGTCGTCCGCGATTTTAAGGCCGTTGAAAAATTGCAAAGCGTCGGGCGAATAGCCGCGCCGCAAATCGTTCAGGTTTTTCAGCAATTCGGTATCGGATTGCCGATAGACGAAATCGAACGAAAACTGCGAAAAGTTCGCGCGCTTGTATGCGTGCGAATCGAAAAAGTATGCGTTCTTGCTGCCGTATTCCTGCTCGTAAAAAGGCTCGGCCGCGCGCGTGATAACAGGCGGCAATTGGAACAAATCGCCGATGGCCAAGACCTGCAATCCGCCGAACGGATTTCCGTTTTTGCGCGCCATCCGCGCCAGAATGTCCATCGCGTCGAGCAAGTCCGGCGACACCATCGAAATCTCGTCTATTATAAGGAGATCCGCGTTCGCCAAAACATTACGCGGTTTCGCGGCCAGTTTCAGAAAGTCCGGCAATATGAAATCACGCGGCGCGATTTGGAACATAGAATGAATTGTCTGGCCGCCGATATTGAGCGCGGACACCGCGGTCGGACACGCGCAGATTATTTTTTTCGCGCTCGCGTTTTTAAGGTATTGGACGAAGGTGGATTTTCCGGTCCCGGCGCTGCCCAGAATAAGTGCGTTGTCGCGGCCGCTTTCGATTGCATCCAGCGCGCGCAATTGGGTCTCGTTTAAGATGACAGGTTGTTCCGACACAGGCGCGAGCATACAAGAAATCCGCCCGGCGTTCAAGGGGATTATTCCAGAGCGCGATTCCCCTTCCCCGGAGGGGAAGGGGTGGCGGCCGCCGAAGGCGGACGACGGGGTAAGGGTGAAAATAAATCAGCTCCCCATTACCCCGTCTCGCGGCTACGCCGCGAGCCACCCCTTCTCCCCAAAGGGGAGAAGGGGAATTGCGCATACCTTATTTCATCATCTGTCTTATCCGCGAGAGTATCTCGCGCGGCTTGCCCGCGCCGGGCAGATCCTGCGACATAATATCCTTGGCGCCGAGATTCGCGAAACGCAATGTCTGCAAATTATCCGCCGCCCATACGAATGTCAGGTTCCGCGTGATTTTCCGCGCGAACCGTCGTATCAGCTTCCACCGCCGATAGGCCCGGTCGGACAATTGCGCGTTCACCAGAAAGCTCGGAATCTCCATTTTTTTCAGCCGCGCCAGAGTATTCGGGCAGAGCTCGGATCCGAACCGCATCGCGGCGGACGGCTCCCAAAATCGCAGAAAGTTCCGCGCGGCCCGGTATGTGTCGATGGGCGCGCGCTGAATCACGACATTCTGCCGCTGCTCGCCGCGGCCCTCGATGTCGTCGAAAATATATGTTATCA
>JAISGC010000016.1 GCA_031263295.1 Rickettsiales bacterium | reverse complement strand
ATAATTCCGCCGGTCGGAAAGTCCGGCCCGTGAATGATTCCGAACAAATCGTCGTCGGTCATTTCGGGATTGCCAAGCAGTTCCAAGATACCGGTCATAACCTCTCGCAAATTATAGGGCGGAATATTCGTCGCCATTCCGACCGCTATGCCGGACCCGCCGTTGACCAAAAGATTCGGGAACTTGGCGGGCAGAACTCGCGGCTCTTTCAAGGATCCGTCATAGTTCGGCATCCATTCGATTGTGTCCTTATCCAAATCATCCATCAGCATATTGGCCAGTTTCGTCAGCCGCGCCTCGGTGTATCTCGATGCCGCCGCGCCGTCGCCGTCGCGCGATCCGAAGTTCCCCTGGCCGAAGACCAGGCATTCGCCCATCGAAAAATCCTGGGCCATACGAACCATAGCCTCGTAAATCGAACTATCGCCGTGGGGATGATATTTACCCATAACATCGCCGACGATGCGGGCGGACTTGACCGTCGGCTTGGTGGACTGCGCCATATCGCCCATCACATAGAGAATCCGGCGATGGACGGGCTTGCACCCGTCGCGGACATCCGGCAAAGCGCGGTCCGTTATGACCGACATCGCATAGTCCAAAAACGAAATCTGCATTTCGTGTTCCAACGGCGAAGTCGGGACTCCGCTATTGCCGCCGCTTGCGGGATTTCCTGCCCCCGCTTGCGGGGGCGGGACAGAGTCGGCTTGATGAGCAGGCGAAGCCTGCGAATCTAGCGACTCTTGGGTGGGGGCTAACGCGTTGTCATCCCGCGGCTCAACCGCGGGACCCAGGTCAACATCGGCAGGCGAAGCCTGCACCGCATCTTTATTTGCATTCATAACATCAAATAAATCCGCCACCGGCGTGCCGCCGGTCTCGTTCTTTTTGTCATTATCATTATTAAATAAATCCGCCATAAAAAACTCCTTTTTTGTCCCGCCAATCTTACAAAATCCCGGAAATCCTTGCAAGAGAATAATTCAACGCATTCTGCGGTCAAAAAAACCGCCATTGCGGCGGTTTTGGATTTTTATAAAATTACTTCTTAAATCGCGACTTTTGCGATAGCACGATAATTCCAAGCAAAACGAACGCGGCCATCGACAGCATCGCGAGCCTATACCCGCCGCCCGCGACCATTATCCCGCCCCAGACCAAAGGCCCGACCATGGACGAAAACCGCTCGAAAATCGTATAGAATGAAAAGCCGTATCCTACCTCGTTTTTTGCCAGATTCATTGAGATATATGCGCGGCTGACCGCCCAGCCGGCGCCGACCGAGAATCCCAAAATTACCGCGAGCGCCAGGAAAACGGCCGGACTTGACGCCGCCGATATGACCGGTATCAACGCCAGCCAAATCCAAAGTATTCCGAACAATGCCCGGCGCGCCCCGATTCTGTCGCCCAAAAATCCAGCCGCCAGCGCCCCGAACGCGCCCATAACCTGAACCACCATCAACAGGATGCCGGTATTGGCGTCCGACATTCCGACCACCGCGCCCGCGTAAATCGAAAAGTTGTTTGTTATGGTCGCGAGCGCGTCATTATAAAAGAAAAACGCGACCAGAATTATCGCCGCCGGGGACGCCGCCATAAACTTCTTAAACCGCGCCCAATCAAATCCAAGAGCGCTTTTCCTGCCCCCGCTTGCGGGGGCGGGATAGATTTTCTTGGCGGCAATGGGTCGCAGACCCTGCCGCCTAGAAAATCTTGGGTGGGGGTTCTCCCTATAAAACATCATCATCGGCAGCGCCAGCACCGCGAACGCGACAACCGACGGCAAGAGAGGCGCCAGCCTGTCCGCCGCCAAGGGCAGCGTCATGGCCAGGCCCAAGACCATACCGCCGCTGCTGGCGAACTGGCCGATGCCGGACGCCAGGCTGCGGTGCTTCACATCCGAAATGTCGTTCAGCATCGGGTCATAGAACGCCATCGACAACTGATAAAAATACTGCGCCGCCAGAAACGCGAGCAGCGCCGGAACCGCCGCGCCCGCATGCGCGAACAGGGCCGCCGCGCCGTATCCGGCGACCGAAAAGATTGTCGAGATGTTCAGCGCCCTGCCCTTTCGCCCGGTCTCGTCCGCGCGCGCGGCCAGCTTTGGCGCCGAGAAAAGCAACATCGCCGCCGTTATCACGAAGACGGAATTATAGGCAATGTCCGGCAGCCCGCCCTCATTGACCAGCCATTTCGAGAAATAAACCAGAAAGTTCACGAACACGATTGAGTCCGCAATCGTGTAAAGCGACCACAAAAATAATTTCTTTTTATTCATAGCGGTGCTAGGATACCAGCCGTTATGCCATATCAACAACAACTTTTTACAAATATTTTTTATGAAATAAAAAATATTTGTCATTCCCGCGAAGGCGGGAATGGGGCTTTAAGCACAACAACGAAAAACTTGTTTCAATCTCGGAGAAAATCTGGAACGCAAGGTTTAGAGCCCTATCCCCGCCTTCGCGGGGATGACAAACCCCTTCGGGGTTTGTTTAAGAATGTCTTTATGCTGGCATTTTTAATTTTCCCGTTATCCGCCCGCGCCGAAGACTTCGACCTGAAAATGTCCGCTGGCGCGCTCGCGTTTATGGCGCCCAGATACGAGGGCTCGGACCAATACGGCGCGCCGGGATACTTGCCGATATTCGATTTGCAATACGGGCCCTTGTTCGCGTCGGTTGTTCAGGGCGCGGGATTGTATCTTCCGGCGAACGCGGCGCGCACGATAATATTCGCGCCCGCGGTCCGGTGGCGCGCGCGGCGGAACCTTCACGATTACGATTGGGACACATTGGAATATATAGACAACATCCGGCCGACCGCGACGCTGAACACAATCGTAAAGCTCGACCCGTGGATATTTAATTTCAGAATGACCGACGGAACGACCGCGGACAACAAGGGCAGCGTTTATAACCTGGGCATAACCTGGACCGATTGGGCGTCGGAGAAAATCCACTTGGCGATTTACGGAACCGCTATGTTTGGAAGCCGCAGTTATAACCAAACATATTATGGAATCACGGCGCGGGAATCGGCGAAGTTCGGATTTGACGAATATCATCCGGGCGCCGGATTAAAGAGCCTGGACATCGGCGGCATTGTGAAATACTTCACATCGGAAAAGTTTTCGATAAATGTCATTTGGGAATATATGTATCTGGTCGGACCGGCCGCGGCCAGCCCGACGACGAAAGATGCGAACCAGTTTCGCCTTGGCCTCGGCGCGGAATATTATTTTTAACATATAAGTGGGCAAACCAAAACAAACGATCGTGAAACAATCGTTTGTTTTAGTTCTGGAATCTTTTCAATAAAACATCCCCCCATATTTCAGGCCGCTTTTCATAAACATCAGGCCGCAATAGCAATTGCACTGCCACTGGCAAACGCTGTCTCTGTCCGCTTGGAAATCGGTCGCATAGCTCCAATCGGAAACATACGGGTATGTTATCCGGCAATAGCATTTTCCGGTCTCGCATTTCGTGCTCCCCCCGGCCAAAACCTGCGAGCAGGCGCCTTTGGCCGGCATTTCGGCCCAGGCGGACGCCACCGTCCCGCCGCATCCGACCCCGAGCTCGAACCGCGGATTCGACGGGCTGAAATTGCAGGTGAACGAATTCGCCTGCGGCGCCGAATAGTCGGCCGCCGGATTCATTGCGCACAGCTTCGCGCCTTGGGCTGCGCCCGCGGGAATGAGCAATGCGCAATGTGCAATGAGCAATAGGAACTTGATATTGCGCTTTCGCGCGCAACAATTGCTCATTGCGCATTGCTCATTGCTCGTTTGATGTTTCATAATTTTCTCCCTGTTTAAGTTATGGAATCGGCCGCCAATAAATGGTTCCTTGGCGGCCGGGGAGTTAGCAAATCATATTGTTGAATGATCCCGCCGAGATTGCTCAAAGGCGGCCCCCCGGCCATAGCAGGGCTTTCGGCACAAAATGCCGATGCATAAAAAAAGCGGCCCGCGGCCGTCAAGTTTTTATGCGCGGATACGGCGCGTCAAGTGCGCCGCAACAATATGGGATTGCTACATCCCGGATCGGGCTTCCCAGCCGTCTCCGTCGCGATTATAAAGGATTTATAGATTCAGTGCAATAAGAAACTTGGCGCGCATCCGCGAATATTTATTTCTAGCCCGTTCATGCGGGCCGGGTCTGGGTCTGCGACCCCGACCCTTTGCCCGCACGAACGGGCTCAATCCATGCAAGTCGAAAAGATGTGCTCCGAAGACTACATCGGGTGTCTCGGCATGGGGCTCACTGACATTCAGCGCATGATTCCAAACGATAGTCTGACCTCCTGCATCAAGGACGGCGAGTCTGTCACCG
>JAISGC010000071.1 GCA_031263295.1 Rickettsiales bacterium | reverse complement strand
AGGAGGGGAATCCGAGTCAGCGAGAACGAGCCGCAGGCGAAGTTCGAGCGCAGCGGCCGCAGGCCGCGAGAACGAGGATACGCGCAGACCGCCGAAGGCGGGCGAGCGAACACCGCGCTGAATGCCCGTCGCGCTTCTTTTTGTAAAGGGAATTATGAACTAAAAATCCGCCGCAGGCGGATTTTTGCAGATTCCGATTTAATCGCGGAGCGATTCGCGGCTGCTGCGGATTTTATCTTGGTATATCTGTTGAAACCGCTTGCACATTTCCATGGCTTTGGCGCCGTCGCGGACGACTTTGCCTCCGCGCGTGACGACCGCATTGTCATCCACATAATTTATTTTAATCTGCGTGTTGCGGTTTCCGAACAGCGTGAATGTTTCTTCGATTGTGCCGATGTATTTGCCGAGCGCGGGATACCAATAAGACACCCTTTTGTCGTTCTCGTCAACATGGACCTGCCGGCCGTATCCTGTGAGTATACTCATTATTTGCTCCTTAAATCTAGCGCGGTCAGTATGCGCACAAAATCAAAATAAGTCAATAAATAAAAATCGCCCTTGCGGGCGGTTTTTCTTTTGGGCGGCACAAAAGGAAGGAAAGGAGAAAACGCCTTTTTGATAAAAGGCAAAAAAGCCGCCCAAAACTTTGCTCCCGCTTTATTCTCTCAGCCCATAATCGAGGGGGCTAGAGGAGAGAGAATGTAGGAGGGAGTCTAGATTCCCCTCGACTGCGAATAATATAATACAAAATAAACATATTGTCAAGTGGGGCGTGAAAAATAATTTTCGGGCGGATTTCCGGGTTTTCCTGCCCCCGCTTGCGGGGGCGGGATAGATTTTCTTGGCGAGCAAGGGTCGCAGACCCGCGCGAGCCTAGAAAATCTTGGGTGGGGGCCAGTCTGTTCCAGATTCGCCCCACCCAAGAGTTGCTAGGGTTTGCGCAGGGTCCAAAGACCCTTCGCAAACCAAGCAACTCTATCCCGCCCCCATAAATGGGGGCAGGAAAGCGACCCGCCGGAACTTGCGCCTTCGCCTTCGCCGTGCTACAATCGGCGCAATGAAACCACGCGTGCACTTTATCGGCATAAACGGCAGCGGCGCGTCCGGGGTCGCCATAGCCGCCCTTCGCGCGGGCTTTGCGGTCAGCGGCTGCGACCGGTCGTCCGACACGCCCTATGCGGCGCAAATCGCCGCCGCCGGAATCCCGGTGGCCGCGGACCACGACCGGGCGCATGTCGACGCCGCGGATATAGTCGCGTGCAGCGCCGCATTCCTTGAACAAAAATCGACGACCGACGAAATCGAATACGCGCGGGCCGCGGGCAAATTGATGAAGTGGCAGGATTTTTTGGGCAAATATATTCTGGCCAAGAAGCGTCTGATTGCGGTCTGCGGCACGCACGGCAAAACCACGACCTCGTCATTGACCGCGCATATTCTCGAATCGGCGGGCCTGGATCCGACGGCGTTCATAGGCGCCATCGTGCCTATGTGGGGCGGATCGAGCCGTGTCGGCGCGGGCGAGTTCGCCGTCATAGAGGCCGACGAATACGCGAATAATTTCGCCCCATACCGGCCCGAAATCGCGGTGCTGAATAATTTGGAAATGGAGCATCCCGAATATTTCAAGGACTGGGAGCATTACAAAAAAACATTCGTTGATTTTCTGGCGCGCGCGCGCGTCGTGATTTACAACGCGGACGATGCGGGCACGCGCGAAATCCTGCCGCAATTGAGCGCGGAGAAAATCCCGTTCCGGGCAGCCGACTATCCGGGCTGGCCGACGCCGCTGATTGGCGCGCACAACAGGGCGAACGCGATGGCTGCGATTACCGCGGCCCGCGCGGCGGGCGTGCCGGACGAGGCGTCGCGGCAGGCGCTCGCGAGTTTTCAGACCGCAGGGCATCGCCTGCAAAAAATCCACGACGCGGCGGGCGTCGTCGTTTATGACGATTACGCGCATCACCATTCGCAGTTCAAGAATACTATCGCGGCCGTGCGCGAGGCCTGGCCCGATTATAAAATCATAGCGATCGCCGAGCCGCATCAGATTTCGCGATATGCGCAGAACACGCCGGAAACGCTCGCGGCATTGGCCGCGGCGGATGCGGCGGTTATCGTTGACTTTTGGCGCGGGCGCGAAGCGCACCTGACTATGCCGGATGTCGCGGCCGACATAGCGGCGTCGGGCCACAAGAACATTCGATTTATTTCCGACCACGACGAAGCGGCCGAATGGGCGATCGCTGCGGCCGCGCCGAAAACCGCAATCGTGGTTATGGGCGCGGGCAAATCTTATAAGATAAGTCAGGCGATTACAGAAATTTTGGGGGCGAAAAAATGACGGATTTTTCCGAAATATTAAAAGACGGCGATTTGGAACTGCGGCGTTTGTCGGCGACAAAAGACAACGCCGCGATGCTGTTTGACGGGACGGAGCGGGAAAGATTCGATGCCGTCTTCGGCGCATTTTGGATCAAAGAGTTCAAGATGGATACGCTGGACGGCCTTTACAAATGGCTGGAAAGGTGCGATGGTCGGAACAACAATGACACCCCGTTTCGGAAAGGCCGCCTGTATGGAATATTCGCGGGCAGCGACCCGAACGCGGGCAGCGGCCGGAACGCCGGTTGCGATTATGCGGGCTTTGTCGATTTCTTCAATATGGACGCGGATGTCAAAAAGGCGGAGATTTCTTATTACCTGCGGCAAAGGTTTGAGGGGCGGGGGCTCGCGTCCCGCGCTATTCGATTGGTCGAGGATGAGTTCTTCGGCAAGATCGGCTGGAACAAGATAGTCATAGGTTTTGCCGATTCCAATAAAAAGTCCGAGAGCGTCGCGAAGAGAAACGGATACAGGCAGGAGGGATTTCTGCGCGATGAGTGCGTTGTCGGCGGCGTTTTAAGAAACCGCATCCTGACCGGCAAGCTGAAATCCGAATGGGTCGCCGCCCGGGGATAGAGTGCGGACGGGGCCCGCTGGGAATATCGTCCGATTGAAGGCGTGTGTTTTGCGTGGTAGAATGCGGCGGGAAACAAAGGAGAAAATTATGAAACGATTTTTATTGCTGGCGCTGCCGATTGCGTTCTTGGCCGGATGCGGAGGATGCAAAGGGAAGGGCGGCGAGCACGGCGGCTGGAAAAAAGAGCTGACGCCCGAACAGAAGGCGTGCTTGAAAAAGCAGGGCTGTCCGAAACCGGAATCCAAAGACGACAAAGCCGCTTGGGAAAAGTTCAAGAAGTGCAAGGTCTCGGCGATGAGCGCCTGCGGAATCAAAAAGCCCGACGGCAAATACGCCTGCAACGACAAGGGCATTGACGGCGCCCAGTGCAAGCCGTCGGACACCTATGCCGAAATCAACGAAGAGATGGAAATGAGCGAGCGCCAAGAGTAGGGAGGCGCTCCCGCTTGGTGTTCCCCTCCTTTGGTGGGGTGCCGCAACGAAGTGGCGGCGGGGTGGTGGCGATAACGCGCTGTGCCAAAACCAAAACAAAAAATTGCAAAGCAATTTTTTGTCATTCCCGCGAAAGCGGGAATAGGGTTCTAAACCTTACATTCAGACACTACTTGTTTTCATTCTTACATCTGTATGTGAAACAAGTTTGTTGTTATAAGGTTGAAAGCCCTATTCCCGCCTTCGCGGGAATGACAAAAAATCCCTTGGGTCTGCGACCCGGGATTTTTTGTTTTAGCATCGGCTTTTGTTCAACAAATAGTTCTATCCCACAACCTTCTGCTTCTGCGCGGCGAGCTTCGCCTCCAAATCGCGGACATAATCATTGGCGATTTTTATCAGGTGTCGAAGCTGCGGGATGTCGCCGTCGTTGCAAAGGCTCCAGCCGAGGCCGCAGGTGTCGCGAACCACCGCGCTGGCCAGGCCGCTCGGCAAAATATAGGGACAGGTTTTGCGAAAGTTTTCGCAGTCCGCGACGCATCCGCCGGTCGGCTGGCC
>JAISGC010000093.1 GCA_031263295.1 Rickettsiales bacterium | reverse complement strand
CTGCGGTTTTTTGTCGAAGCCGGAGGATTCTTTGACAATCCGGTTGATGACCGTCTCGACCTCGTTCGCAATGCTGCGCTGAGATTTGCGCTCGGCTTTCGTCAGGCCGTCGATGCGCTTTTTAATCTGCATCTGCATATTGCGCTTCATAACGCCGTGCGGATCCGTCTCGAACAGACCCGAAGATGACACCTCCGGATTGCCCTTTAAGAATCCCTTTTTATCGACCGGCATCGTCACGAAGACCGAGCCGTTCAGCATCATTCTTTTGCGCGCCTTGAACACCGGCGAATCGCCCGAGTGCTCGACATCGCCCTCGATCACAATGAAGCCCGTCTTTATCGTTTCGGAAATATAGGGCGCTTCGTTCCGGCGCAGGACTACGACATCGCCGTTTTTGACCAGCATCATATTCTTGGCGCCGCCGCGCTCCATCGCCAGTTTCGCGTTCAGCATTTCCGCGACATATTCGCCGTGCATCGGAATTATAGTCTGCGGGTGGACCATATCGTAAAAGCGCTCGAACTCGGGTCTGCCCGCGTGGCCGTTCGCGTGCAGCTTCTGCGTGTCGAAAATCGTCTTGGTCGCGATGCCGAGTTTCGCCAGATGGTTATACATAAACGAGACATCTTTTTCCCGGCCCGGAATTATTATCGCGCTGAACACGACAAGGTCGGTCGGCTGCAACTTTATCTCCTTGACCTGGCCCTGCACAAGGCGCGTCAGCATAGCGAACTTTTCGCCCTGCGAGCCCGTCAGGAAAATCACCTGCTTTTCCGCGGGCAAGTCCTTGATGTCCTTGTAAAGCAGCAGGTCGTCGTCGCGCAAATATCCGTAGTCGATTCCGATTTGGCGGAACTCGGGCAGGCCCACATAGGGCACCGGCCGCGACGAGCTGCGCTCTTTGATGCACGGAATGCGGCCCGCGCGGCGCGCGGCGTCGGCCAGCTGTTTCAGGCGCGCGATTGAACGCGAGTATCCCGTCACAAATACGCGGCCCGGCGCGTTTCTGATTATTTCTTCCAGGGTTTTGCCGACCTCTACCTCTGTCGTCTGGGGCGGCTGGCGCGAGATTTCCGTCGAGTCGCAGACGCAGGCCAACAGGTCCGGGTCCGAACCCAATTCTTTCAGCCGCGCATAGTTCGTGTTCGGCTCAATCGGATTGTCGTCGTTGAATGTCCAGTCGCCGGTGTGCAGGATTTTTCCCTGCGCCGTTTTTATCACGACCATATTCGCCTCGGGCACCGAGTGGGTCACATGAAAGGTTTCAATCTCGAAAGGACCGACATTAAAATTGTCGCCCTCGTGATTTATCTGCACGAAGTCGTTCGGCGCGAAATCGATTTCGGAGCCGCGGAAAGTCTTCGACATAAACGCCTTCACAAAGCGCGTGCAATAAATAGGGCAGCGGAACTTCGGCCATATGAACTTCAATCCGCCGGTGTGGTCCTCGTGCCCGTGCGTGATGATGATGCCGACGACATCTTTCTTGTGCTTTTCAAGATAGGATGTGTCGCAATAGCGCGTGTCGGCGCCCTCGTATTCGCCATCCAAAAATCCCATTCCGCAGTCGACTATAAGATACTTGCCCTTATGCTTGTAGACATACATATTCTGGCCGACATGTTCGAGCCCGCCGAGCGCGAAAAACTGCACCGCGTCGTCGATATTGCCCTTTGATTTTTTTGCGGGCGCCTGGTGTTTTTGCTCCGGCGCGCGTTGCTTTTCCTGTTCTCTGTTCTCTGTTCTCTGTTCTCTATTTTTAACTTTTACCATTTCGTTTTTCCATTATGAACTCCGCGATTTTACCATATTTTCCCAACAGAGTTTCGCCAGAGTTCACTACGAAATCCGTGGGTTTTATTTCTTTTTCGACCAGGTTTTTCCCGTCCCAAATCTGGGCCCGGACCGCGGCTCGGTCGCCCGCCGCCAATTGCAAAAAGTCCCGCGCGTCAATCGCCGCCATAGCGTCGACCTCGCCGTCGTCGAACTTTATTTTGTTCCAATCCAAATCGTCCAATAGCGCGCAATAAAGGTTCGCAAACACTCGGTCCACGAACAGCGAGCCGTCTTTTTTCACTATGTCCGCGACCCACGGCCCCTCTTGAATGAACTCGGCATTGTCAATCTTGAAGCCGATTTCCTGCGCGATTTCGCGCGCGAAAGCCTGCGCAATTGTCTCGCCCGCCGCGACATGGCCCGACGCGGTTGTGTAGAGCTTGCCCGCGTTTTCTTCTTTCAGCGCGGACCGGCGCTGGAAAACCATCTTGTCGCCGACCGCCAGCCAGCAGTGGATTGTCTTGTGCCACAGGCCGAACGCGTGCACAACCGCCCGGTCCGCCGTGCCGACCAGCTTTTTATTCGCGTCATAAACATCAAGCATTTCGCTCATTATTCAACCTTTTCAGCCGTTCTATCAACCAAAACAGCCAAGACTGCCGGTGCTTTCGCACATCGGCAACCATCTTATAGTATCTGTTCCAAAATTGCTCCGCATCCCATTCGCGCGCCATATCATAGCCTTTAATGCCGGTGTTTGCAAGTTCATTCTTCAACGATTTTAACCAGTTCGCCGTAATGCGCGTCGAATGAATTGAACGATAGCGCCCAGTCGGTTATTTCGGGCGAAAGCCAATGCATAACCGCGACCAGGTCGTCGCGGATTGTTTTCAGGCGCGCCGGTTTCTTGATAATCGGCTCGCAATGCGCGATGCGGTTTCTGTATCTTAAAATAGAGTTCAATTTTCTAGACAGGGCGTTTCTGTTCACGCCTATCGGAAAAATCAAATATAAATGCTTGTCCCACAGCTTTTGCGCATAGATATTGTCAAGCAAATGCACCCAGAATCCGAACGAAAGCTGACACAGCATTTGCTCCGTGATGTTTCTGTTGTTTTTTCTGGCAAGCCTTTCAAACTCGTCGTTTGTGAAATACGCCCCGAATATCGAGCGCTGAACCTTGTAAAACGCCTCTTCCAACAGCACGCTTCCGTGGTTTCTCGAAGATTCGTCCGGCGGAATAATCGACTTGAAAATGGCGTCCAGCTCGAAGAAATAGTTTTCTCCAAATGCCTCGCTCAATTTATTATGCGCGCTGTTTCTAAAGATAACCTCAAAGCACGCCAACAGCGAGAACAGTTGTTCGGACAGCAGAATGTTTAGCTTGTATAAATCCGCAGCCCGATTGAACCCGGCGATGTCGACATACGGCGCAATTCGGCTTTGCGATAAGTATTTATTCAATATCTCTGTATTCATTTCTTGACTTCTTGCAAAGATTGCGATATTATCACAGCAGAGCCCCCAGGAAGATGCTCTGGATTTGAGATTATATCAACAGAATCTACTCCACCCTGGGGTTTTTTTATTGCAGTACTGCTTTTATGCGGCGGACGCCCGCAGCCGAAGATTCTTCTTTCTGGATCTTGAAGCGGCCGAGTTCGCCGGTGTTGCCGACATGCGGGCCGCCGCAGATTTCCCGGTCGTATCCCGGTATGTCATAGACCTTGACTTGGGTTCCATATTTGTCGTCGAAGATTCCGACCGCGCCGGATTCGCGGGCGTCCGCGACCGACATATTTTCGCAGCTTACCGGCAGTTTCGCATCGATTGCGTCGTTGACGATTTTCTCGACCGCGGCGAGTTCGTCCGGCGTCAATTTGCGCTCGAAAGAAAAGTCGAACCGCGTCCGCTCGGCCGTGATGTTCGCGCCGCGCTGAAAAACCGAATCGCCGAGGACGCGCCGCAAAGCGCCGTGCAATAAATGCGTCGCCGTGTGGAGCGCGGTCGTCGCGGCGGAATCGTCGGCGAGTCCCCCCTTGAACTTTTGCTCGGCGCCCGCCCGCGATTTCGCCTGGTGCTCGGCAAACAATTTATTGTATCCATCGACATCGATTGTAAGCTTGTGCTCGGCGGCCAATTCCTGGGTGAACTCCAACGGAAAGCCATAGGTGGCATAGAGCTCGAACGCGTTCTCGGCCGAAAGCGCGCCCGCGTCGATAAAGCGCCGCGCGATGCGGAGCCCCGTTTCAAGCGTGCGCGAAAACAATTCTTCCTCGCGGTCCAGGTTCTTTATAATGAAGTCGTTGTTACGGCCCAATTCGGGATAAACATCTTTATAATTGTCGACGACGACTGCGGCGATTGCGGACATCGAATGCGGCCCGGCGCCTAACCCGTTCAGGTATCTGTATGCACGGCGAATCAGTCGGCGCAACACATAGCCCTGGTCGACATTCGACGGCGCCACGCCTTTATCGTCGCCGAGGATAAATGTCGCGGCGCGAATGTGGTCTGCAATTATGCGGAACGCGCGAATTGTGCTCGCTTCGCTCGCCGATGTTTCACTGGCTACCGCGGGTCTTGCGCGGGATGACAAGCCGTATTTTTTGCCGGTCAGCGCCGTGATTTTTTCAATTATCGGCGTGAAAAGTTCCGTGTCGTAGACGCTTTCCGCGCCGGTCAAAACCGCGAGCGCGCGCTCCAAGCCCAATCCCGTGTCGACATTCTTTTGCGCCAGGGGAACGAACGCGCCGGTCTCGTCTTTATTATATTGCATAAAGACATCGTTCCAGATTTCGACGATGCCGGTCCCGGTGTCATAGAACATCTCGCTGTCGGGACCGCACGGCCCGGTGATTCCGGCCGGGCCCCACCAGTTGTCCTTTTTCGGCAGGAAGCTGATGCGACTATCGGGATAGCCGAGCGCGCGCCAAGCGTCCGCCGCCTCGTCGTCCCGGGGCGCGTCGTTGTCGCCCGCAAAGCAGGTGACGGATATTTTATCCTGCGGGATTTTCAGAACCTGCGTCAAAAACTCGTGCGACATTCCAATCATTTCTTTCTTGAAGTAATCGCCAAGGGACCAGTTGCCGAGCATCTCGAAAAATGTCAGATGGAATCGGTCGCCGACCTCGTCTATGTCGCCGGTGCGTATGCACTTTTGGCAATCGACAAGGCGGGTTCCCATCGGATGAGGCTCGCCCAAAAGATAGGGCACCAATGGGTGCATTCCGGCGGTCGTGAACAAGACCGACGGGTCGTTTTCCGGTATCAAAGACGCGGACGGAATCTGCTTGTGCCCGCGTCCGACAAAGAAATCAATATAAAGCTTTCGCAGTTCGCGCGATGTCATTTTAATCTCCATAAGTTTGAGTTCGAGTTTGAGTTCAACCTGCCGTAGCGTTGCCGTCTAACAATGCATCGGCGGAACAAACTCAAACTGAAACTCGAACTCAAACTTTACAACCTCCGGCGGCGCCTGTCAATGCCTAGGAATTCGTTCGTCTGGAATCAAATCGCCGCTTCTTGTAAAATTCCTCTGCTTTCAATAAAGGCGAAAATCATAATGCTGATATTTTCTATAAAAAACAAACTTGCCGCCGCCATGCTTGCATTATTCTGCATCGCGTCCGGCGCCCGCGCCGCGACATACAATGTCGCCGGCGTCGACGATATGAACTCGGCGTTCAGTGACGCCGCTACGCCTAAAACCATCACTATCACGCAGGATTTTCGCAATACCGACCAGACCAAACAATGGACGCCCGGCGGCGGATACGCGACCACAATCGGCGCGTCGTCGACCGGAATAACGGCCGGAGGACTGCGGTTCAGCAGCGGCAACGCGGGCTCGATTCTGACGCTGAACGGCTTTACGATCAACTGGGTGGACGCGCCGGGCAACGGCGGCGTCGCGTATATCCCAAGCGCGTCGACGGCCAGTTTCAACGCGATGACTTTCGACGGCAACCGCGCGACCGGAAACGGCGCGGTCGCGGCGCTGGCGAACGACGGCGCCGTGCTGAATATCGCGGACAGCAAGTTCACAAACAGCGGCGGGGTCCAGAATGCGAGCAGGGGCGGCGCGGTCTATGTCAGCGGGGGAACGATGACCGCGACCGGGACGAATACTTTTCAAGATATGAAGGTCTCCGATGCAGGCGGCGCAATCGGCGTGGCGCGCGGCGTCGCGAATATCGGCGGGAGCAATACATTCAAGAACAACAATGCCGTCTGGGGCGGCGCGCTGTATGTCGATTCCGTCGACACCGCCAGCGACGCGACAATAAATGTCAACGCGAACGCAAGCGCGATTCTTTTCGACGGCAACAGCGCAACCCACGGCGGCGCGATACACAACTCCAACCAGGGCATGGTGAATCTGAACGCAACAAGCGGCGGGACGATAACCTTTACGAACAACAAGGCGACTGCATCCGGCGACACCAACGCCGGAGGCGCGATATTGCTCGAAGCCTCCAATATGTCGATGACATCGGACGGAGTCGGTTCCTTGATAAACTTTTCCGGAAACTCCGCGCCCAGCATGCGCGGCGGCGCCATATATATAATCAGCAATGCCGGAGCATACACGACCAACTTCACGGCGTCCAACGGCGGAACATTGAAGTTCGAGAACAACAGCGACGCAGGATGGTCCGGCCAATACGGCAGCGGCGCCCTTGGGGTTCTGGGCAATTATCTGAACCTGACGGCCGACGGCGGAAGCATAGTTTTCACAGGCAACAAAACAAGTTCCAGCGGGACGCTGGCGTCCGGCGCTTTGTTCGTCGACGCATGGCGGGGCGGCGCGACGAACTCCAACACGACGCTGTCGTTAAAAACCACGACCGCGAACAGCAGCATTGTCTTCACAAATAATAGCATATCCGGCGGCACGCCGCGCGACATCGCGATATACGGCGGGAATATGCTGGTCGACGGCGCGGCCGGATATGTGTATTTGGGCGGCGGAATATCGGGCACCGGAAATGGAATATCGCTGACCAAAAACGGCGCCAACACGCTTGTGCTGAACGGCAACAATTCTTTGTATGATCCTCTGTTCGTTCAGAACGCGGGCGCAACAAAGTTCAATACTTCGGCGACTGCATTCGGTTCCGGCGTGGGCAACATCAGATTCCAAGGCGGCGAGGGCCAGTTCGTCCTGACCGACGCGTCGACCGCGAATGTATCGAAGGCAAAGGGGATATTTTCGGCGACCGGAGCGCTTGCATATCTGGCATCAACAAGCAATGCGATTACCGCGGCGTTCGCTAATCCGGCGAATGCGGTCTTTTCAGATTCGACCGATGTCATATTCGGTGCGGATTACGATATGGCGACGAATGTCAAGGTGGCGGCGAATTACATCCTGAACGCGGACAGCGATTTCTCGAAGACAAACCTTGGGCGTGTGATATTCCGCGATGCGACATTGAAGTTAAACAAAACAAGCTATGCGAATAATTACGGATTGAGCAATGCGGTTTTGGATTTGCGCAACAATGCGAACGCGACGACGACTTTCGCGAATCTGACGGCGACGAATAATGCGTCAGTCGCGCTGGATGCGTTGCTGTCGGCCAGCGGCGGAATAATATCGTTGGCGGCCGACAAACTGGCCGTCACAACAACGACGGCTGGGTCTAGCACGATAGCGCTTGGCAATGTGAATATCTCCAACCTGTCCGTCGACAACGGAATGAATCTGACATACAGCGCGGCCGTTCTGTCGGGCCTGTCGTTCTCCGCGCCGTTGGCGACACAATATGTGAGTTCGCCGATATATAAATATGCGTTCGGAACAAGCGGAAGCAATCTGACGATGAATGCGATCGGATTCTCGGACGGCAATTCTTTGGACGCCGCGAATAAATTGACCGGCGCGCGCAAGTTCGATTTCGCGGCATACGGCGCGGCCGCGGCGCAAACATACGCGACGGCGGCGAATCTCTCCAATGCGGGCGCGGGCTCGTTCGCGGTATCCGGGCGAAGCGGCGTCGGCGACATCATAAACGCGGGCGGGAAATCTTTGTTTAATTTAACCGACGCGACGGCGCTGACATTGACGGACATAACGCTGACCGGCGCGTCGGGCCGCAATATAAACTTGGCGAATGCGGCCGCGTCCCTGAACATCGGCGGCGCGACAACAATCAATGACGGCATTGCGGGCGTCGCGGGCGCGCAGATTACCCACGGAAGCGGAACCTGGAACCTGGCGGGCGACAGCAGCGGCTTTGCCGGAACATTCACGCAGACGGGCGGCACCACGAATGCGAGCGGAAACTATTTGGGCGGATTGTCGAATATCGTCGGCGGGATATTAAACCTGAACGCGGCAATATCTTCCGGAACGGCGCTCGCGATCGGCAGCGGCGCGACACTGAATCTGACTGGGACGACTGACCTGGCCTTGGCCGCGAATCAGATTCGCAATCGCGCGGGCGCGGGCGGCAGCGTGAATAAAACCGGCAGCGGAGCGCTGAATATAAACGGCGACAATAGCGGCTTTACCGGCGCCTTCACGCAGACCGCCGGAACCACGAATGTCGATGCGGCGGGCCGCACATTCGGCGGGACAAACAGCATAAACGGCGGCGTCCTGAATGTCCACAGCGACAGCATTTATTACAAGGCGAATGTAGGCGCGTCCGGAACCTGGAACCACTACGCCACCACATCCGCGGCCAATAATATATCGGGCGCCGCGGTCGGAATGAACGGCGGCACGGCGAACTTCAACGACGGGAATTATATTCTTGGAACGAAGTTATCCGGCTCGGGAAATGTCAATTTTGTGAACGGAACGCTGGATTTGGATTCGTCGGATTATACGGGCTCGATCGCATACGGATTGAACAACTCCGTATTAAAGTTAGACACGGACGCGTCGTTCACCACATTGAACGCAACCAATTCATCGTTGGCGCTGGCGGTATCTTTCACATCCGGCAATACAATTTCCACCAATACGCTGACGACCGCGAACGCGGGGCAGACAATCGGATTGTCTTCGATAAAATTATTGAACGACCAGCTCTATGACGGGCTGGGCAACGGGTTCACATACCAAACTTTGCACGGCCTGACCTGGGCGACAAACAATCAGACCTTCGCGCTCGCGACCAGCGCCTGGCAATATCAGGCGTCCGTAA
>JAISGC010000095.1 GCA_031263295.1 Rickettsiales bacterium | reverse complement strand
CAATTGAACTTTGCAATTTGCACATTGAACTTTTTAACAATGACACGCGAAACATTTATCTTCAACGCAGAAACAAGCGAACGCGCAGATGTCTTTCTGGCGCGGATGATGCCCGATTTTTCGCGGGCCGAGATTCAGAAAATGGAAAAGTCGGTTCCGAACGCGCGGCGCCTGAAAGCGGGCGAGTCGGTTTGGGTCGAGGCAGGGGATAGGGGCCAGGGGTTAGGGGTTAGTTCGCCCGTTCAACTGACCCCTAACCCCTATCCCCTAATCCCTGTCCTCTACGAGGACGACGACATCATTGCCGTGAACAAGCCGCGCGGTATGGTTATGTATCCGGCCGTCGGAAATCGAGAGGGGACGCTCGTTCAAGTTTTGGGCCGATCGCTGTCCGCATTGGGCGGCGATGTGCGACCCGGCGTGGTGCATCGCATCGACAAGGACACCAGCGGCGTGGTGGTCTTGGCCAAATCCGATCGCGCGTATCGCGAACTGGTCAAGGTTTTCTCCGAGCATAAACTGACGCGGAAATATCTGGCCTTCGTTTGGGGCGTGCCGACTTGGACCGAGGCGGACATCACCGGCAACATCGCGCGCTCGTCGCGCAATCGCCAGAAAATGTCCATGGTAAAAATCGGCGGCAAGCCCGCAGAAACCATCGCCAATGTCATCAATGTCTGGACGCGCGCGAATATTTCCGAGATGCGGTGCGAATTAAAAACCGGGCGCACGCATCAGATTCGCGTGCACTTGTCCGCGCACGGATTCCCGGTTCTGACCGATCCGACATACGGGCGCGGCGGCGAGACCAAATTAAAGCAGGGGCCGCTGTTGAGTTTTCTGCGCGAGCATTCGGGGCAGTTTTTGCACGCGGAGGTTTTGGAACTCGCGCATCCTGTGACGGGGGAACCGTTGAAGTTCCGCGCTCCCGCGCCGGAGGATTTTTCAGAGTTGAAAGAGCTTCTTGATGAATATTGACAATCCATAGCGCATAATTCATAATTAGAGAATAAGAGAAACGCAAACGCTTCGCGTTTGCAGAGAATAAGAGAATGGAGATTATTGAAATGTTTTTGCGAAAAATAAAAATCATGCGCGCTCGGGCCGCCGCATTCTCTTATTCTCTTATTCTCTTATTCTCTCTCTGCGCCGCAGGCGCAGAGGCCGCGCCGAATCTGACGGCCGAAATGAATATGAATGTATCGGGCTCGTCGGCCGCGGCCGCGAAAAAAGACGCCGCCGAATCGGCCCTGCGCGGCGGGATAATCCAAATACTCGCGCGCTATTCCGATCGCGCCGTCGTCGAGAATCTGATTATGGGGGCCGACGACGCGGCCTTGCAGAATCTGGTCGCGTCGACCGGCATCGCGAATGAAAAGTCCGGCAAGACCGCGTATTCCGCCAAGATTTCCATAACGCTCGACCGCGGCGCCGCCGAGCGGTGGTATAACGACAACAATGTTCCGAACTTTCTGAACGCCGCGGACGAGTCGAAAGACAGGTCGGTCATCGCAATCGAATTGCCGGGCGGATTGGCGGACTGGGCCGCGCTGAATCAGGTTATCCGCGATGATGGCGGCAATTATGAATTGTCGTTGCGATCGATTTTCCGAAACTCCGCGACGGCCTATGTTCTGACAAGCAAGCGCCGCAAGATGACGGGCCTGTTGTCCGCAGACGGCTGGCGCGTCTGGACGCAGGACGGGGTCGTGCGCGTTTCTAAATGAGCAATTAGCAATGAGCAGTGAGCAATGGGAACACGCCTTCGCGCGTCGTCTTGCTCATTCAGTTGACTTTCGCCTTTCCGTCGTTTATAATGCCCGCACTGCGCAAGCAGAAGAACACAATTATCGGCCGCTTTCTGTCCCAATGGGATTTAATATAGCTGATAATGAGGAACAACAGAAACAACAACCCTCAAACGAGGAGTTCGCGTCAGAATCGTTCAAGGCGGTGTGAAAATCACCCCGAAGCGTATGAGCATACGCGAGTGGGTGATTTTCGCGCCGATTTGGGCGATTATCACGCGAACCATAAAGGATAAAATGTCATTACCAAAGTTTAGCATGAAGCAGCTAATGGAAGCGGGCGTCCATTTCGGACACAATACGCGCCGCTGGAACCCGCTGATGACGCCCTATGTCTACGGCGTCAAAGACAAGATACACATTATCAACCTGAACAAGACGGCGCCGTTGCTTTACAAGGCGTTGGGCGCGCTTGAAGCGATTGCGGCCGCGGGCGGCAAGGTCCTGTTCGTCGCGACCAAGCACCAGGCCAAAGCGATAATCAAGGACGCGGCCGAGCGATCGGGCCAGTTCTATGTGAACAACCGCTGGCTGGGCGGAATGATGACCAACTGGTCGACGGTCTCGCAATCGATACGGCGCTTGAAGAAAATCGAGAGCGACATCGAAAACGCCGAGAAACTGGGTCTGACGAAAAAAGAAACGGTTCTGATGGCCAAAGACGCGGCGAAACTGCGCGATATTTTCGGCGGAATACTCGATATGCACGGCGTGCCCCAGGCGGTCGTGATTATCGATGTCCCGCGCGAGGAGAATGCCGTCGCCGAGGCGCGCGGCCTGGACATTCCGACGATTGCGGTCTGCGATACGAACTCGAATCCGACGGATATAGGCTTTGTGATTCCGGGCAACGACGACGCGACGCGCTCGATTCAGCTCTATTGCGATTTGTTCGTGGACGCGATTTTATCGGGCATTGAAAAGCGCCTCGGCGGAGTGGCGTCTAAAAAGGTCGCCGACGACTTTACCAATGTCGACGCCGACAAGGTCGAGGAGCGCGCCCTTAAAAAGGAGGCCCGCGACAAGTCGGAAAAATCGGTTCAGGTCGAAGTCAGAAAATCCAAGATGATGGAAAAAGCGGAATAAAAAAGATAGGAGAAAAATATGGCGATAACATCCGAAATGATACGGGATCTCCGCGAGAAGACAAGCGCGGGAATGATGGATTGCAAAAAGGCGCTGGAAGAATCGAACGGCGATATGCAGGCGGCGGCCGACTGGCTGCGCCAAAAGGGAATTGTAAAGGCCGCGAAGAAGGCCGACCGCGTCGCATCGGCGGGTCTGGTCTCGGCGGTATCCTGCGACGGGCGCGCGTGTCTGGTCGAGGTCAACGCGGAAACGGACTTTGTCGCGAAGAATGAAAAGTTCCAGGACTTGGTCGATATGGTCGCGCAAAAGGCCCTTGCCAGCAACGGCGACTTCGAGTCGACGACCGCAGGAGTCAAGGACGAAATAACAAACGCCATCGCCACAATCGGCGAAAATATGGCGCTGCGCCGCATTGCGGCCGTCGCGGGCGATGTGGTTTTCACATACATTCACAACCCCATCCGCGCTGGGATGGGACAAATCGGCGTCGCGGTGGGCTTCACCGGCGATGTCGCGAAGCTGGCCGAAATCGGGCCGAAAATCGCGATGCACATCGCGGCGACGAAACCCGAGTTTATGACGATTGCCGATGTCGATCCGGCGGCCGTCGAGCGCGAAAAGAAAATCTTTATCGAAGGCGGCGCGACCGCGGGCAAGCCCGAACAGGTCGCCGAGAAAATGATAACCGGCCGCATCGCGAAATATTACGCGGAATCGGTTTTGGAAGAACAGCCGTTCGTTATGGAGCCGTCGCAAAGCGTCAAGGCGGTCGTCGCGGCCCACGGCGGAAAGCTTTCGGCATTTTCGTGCTTCGTCCTCGGCGAAGGAATCGAAAAGCGCGCCGACAACCTCGCGGACGAAGTCGCGAAGATGTTGGGGTAGCAAGCTCCTTTCCTGCCCCCATTTATGGGGGCGGGAAAGTTTTGCTTGCCGCGCTTTGCGCGGCTTAGCAAAACTTGGGTGGGGGCGGATTTTCTCCCTGCTCCTCTGAACAATTTTGCTTTCCCAGACGAACCCCCACCCAAGATTTTCTATGCTCGCTGCGCTCGCCAAGAAAATCTATCCCGCCCCCGCAAGCGGGGGCAGGAAAAACCTACAAACACGACGCGGCGAACGATGCGCCCAAGATCGGCTTTTTCATCAGCGCGTCCATGCAAAACTTCTTGCATCCCGTCGCCTCGTCGTTGCATGCGGCATAGGACGCGAACCTCGTTCCAATCATAAGATTTCCGTTCGGACAATAACTTCCAAAACCTCTTTGCGGATAACACTGGCAGTCCGGTCCGGTTGTCCAGTTCGTTGTAATAAGTATGTCATAACAATCATACCGCACGGGCGTCTTGTATCCCGAACAGGTTCCGTTCGCGCAGCCGACGCCGAGATACATATTTTTATCGTCGCCGTATCCGTCCTGACCGGTCGGAATGGATGTCCACGAGTCCAACTTTATCGCGCACAGCTTTGCGGCGCCTGCGGCGCCGCAAAGAGAGAATAAGAGAATTAGAGAATAAGAGAATGCGGCGGTTCGAACGCGCTTTCCCTTTATCTCAAAATCCATTCTCTTATTCTCTAATTCTCTTATTCTCTTTTTCATTTCTTTCTCCCTGTTTTGTTTTTGCGACGGGCCTTCCGCGTGGTGTTCCCCTCCTTTGGAGGGGTGCCGCCCGACACACATCGTGTGGCGGGCGGCGGGGTGGTGCTTGTAACAGGCAGTGCCTATCTTCGCCACCACCCCGTCAT
>JAISGC010000063.1 GCA_031263295.1 Rickettsiales bacterium | reverse complement strand
CGCGCGCCGCACTAACCCCTTCCCCTAACCCCTAACCCCTAGCCCCTAACCCCTTTTTCCCTTTACAAAAAATCCCCAAACGCTTATAATCGTCGGGAACCGGGTTGGGAAGCCTGCGTTCGGGATGTCGAAATCCCATAAATAAGCGGCGCCTTTCGCGCCGAATCCGAGCGTAGAAATTGCGGCCGTTCGGCCGTTTTTTTTATGCTCCCGGTCAATGACCCGATGCGGGTCCGACCGGATGCCCGCTATGGTCGGGGGCCGCTTTGAGCAATCTCTGCGGAATCATTCTTATTTATGATTTTCGAACCCCCGGCCGCAGTCTCCCAGCCATACAATAGGGAGAAAAATATGAAAAAGAGAATAAGAGAACGCGAACGCTTCGCGTTCGCAGAGAATAAGAGAATGGAGCGTAAGAGAGGGATTTTCTCTTATTCTCTCATTCTCTTATTCTCTGCCTTGGGCGCAGCCCAAGGCGCGAAGCTGTGCTTCAACCTGAACGCGCCGCAGACGCCGCTCGCCGCGAGCAGCTGGACAGACCTGCAGCTGGATACGACCGGCATTTTCCGTCTCGGCGGGACATGCGGGAACAATGGGGCCTGCACGGCGGAGCCCGGGCTGATCGGAGTGTCGAGATGCGGAACTTCCCAGACCGCATACGGCGCATCGTCGAATCTGATAACCAGCCCGAAGATAAATAATCCGATGACGACCGCATTCTGCTTTTGCCAGCTGACATACCCTTTCAAGGGGCCGACGGTCTACGCGGGAACGATGTTGAACACATCGGGTCCATATGCAAACGAAGTCTGCGAATGGGGCGATCATTGCGCCGAATTATGTCGGTCAAAGTCTATGGGCGACGCGGCGTTTTTTAATCAGCTTCTGGGCAAGGCCTGACGCGTGGTGTTCCCCTCCCTTGGAGGGGTGGCCGCGGAGCGGCCGGGGTGGTGATGAAGACTGGCACGGCGCGTTATAGCCACCACCCCGTCATTTTTGCTGGGGTCTGCGACCCCCGCAAAAATGCCACCCCTCCAAAGGAGGGGAACACCCGCTGTCGCGCATACCAAAAACAACAATAAAATCAAGCATAAAAAGCGCGTAAAAAACCGGCGAAAAATGCCGGTTTTTTGCTTGCTGGAAGGTTTTTTTTCTGCTATATTCTTTGGGCAAAAAAGGATATGTTTTTATGGCGAATAATAATGCTTATACAGGGGACTCTATAAAGGTCTTGAAGGGCCTCGAAGCGGTCAAAAAGCGCCCCGGAATGTATATCGGCGATGTCGGAAACCGCGACGGGCTGCATCATATGATTTACGAGGTTGTGAACAACTCGATAGACGAGGCCATGGCCGGATTCGCCGACAGCGTTTATATATCGTTAAACCCGGACGGATCGGCGACAATCCGCGACAACGGCCGCGGCATGCCGTTCGATATGAATCATTCGGAGGGCCGGTCGGCGCTGGAACTGATACTCTGCGAACTGCACGCGGGCGGCAAGTTCGACAACGAGACGAACGGGGCGTACAAGGTCTCGGGCGGACTGCACGGCGTCGGGGTCTCGGTCGTGAATGCGCTGTCGTCATGGTTGGAGGCGCGGGTTTGGCGCGATGGGAAAGAGGCCGTTATGACATTCGCGAACGGCGCGCCGGCGACCGCTTTGTCCGTGGTCGAGACCGGCGGCGACCGGCACGGGACCGAGGTCTCGTTTATGCCCGCCAAAGACACCTTTACATTCACCGATTTTGACTATGATGTTTTGGAGACCTGGCTGCGCGAGCAGTCGTATCTGAACGCGAATGTGAAAATTATCTTGGAAGACCTTCGCGGCGCGGAGGCGCGGCACGTCGAGTTCCATTCCGAAGACGGGCTGAAAGGCTTTGCGCAGTTTTTGGACAAGGCGAAGGAAAAACTGACGCCCGAGCCGATACAGATGATAAGGAACGACGGGGAGACCTATGTCGAGATAGTCCTCGATTGGACGACCGCTTACAGCGAGACCTCGCTGTGCTTTACGAATAATATTCCGAACAAGGACGGCGGCACGCACTTGGCCGGATTCCGCGCCGGTCTGACGCGCGCCTTGAACAAATATATCTCGGACCAGAATCAGAAAAAGGATTTGCAGTTCACCGGGGATGACTTCCGCGAGGGGCTGACAAATATAGTCAGCGTCAAAATCCCGGACCCGAAGTTCGGCTCGCAGACGAAAGACAAGCTGGTGTCGTCGGAGATTCGCCCCGTCGTCGAAAACGCGACCTATGAATTGCTCTATGAATATTTGGAAGAAAATCCGTCTGTCGGAAAGACAATCATAGACAAGATTATGGAGGCCGCCGCCGCGCGCGAGGCCGCGCGAAAGGCCCGCGATTTATCGCGCAAAAAGAACGGGCCGGATCTCGGCGGGCTGCCTGGGAAATTGGCCAATTGCTCGGAAAAAGACCCCGAAAAATGCGAGCTGTTCATAGTCGAAGGAGACTCGGCCGGAGGTTCGGCGAAAACCGGGCGCGATAGAAAGTTCCAGGCCATCCTGCCCCTTCGCGGAAAAATCCTGAATGTCGAGCGCGTGCGATTCGACAAGATGCTGGGCTCGGACACCATCGGGCAATTGATAACGACAATCGGCGCCGGAATCGGAAACGACGATTTTAACGCCGACAAGATTCGCTATCACAAAATCATAATTATGACCGATGCCGATGTCGACGGCAATCACATCCAAACCCTCTTGATGACATTCTTCTATCGCCATATGCCCGCGGCAATCGAGCGCGGATATGTCTATATCGCCAAGCCGCCGCTCTATCGCGTCGCCAAGGGCAAGGCCGAGAGATACTTGCAGAACGAGCGCGAGATGGACGATTATCTGATGGATGCGCTGGCCGCCGACGGAATGATTACGGCGGGCAACAGGGCCCAGATTGCGGGCGCGGATTTTAAGCGGATTCTCGGTATGATTTTGGAGATGAAAAATATTCTGTCTCCAATGTCGGGCACTTTGGAATTGCGCTTTGTGGAGGCGCTCGCGCTGTCGGGCGCGCTGTCGGGGCGGCCGAACTTTCCATTGGCCGCCGAGATTCTGGATTCCGAAGAGCACGAATCCGAGCGGGGCTGGAAGGTCTCGGAGGCGGGCGGGACGATTATCATAGAGCGCACGGTGCGCAGCGTTTCCGAGCGGCATTTCCTTCCGGCCGAAAAACTGCAATCGGGCGAGGTTCGCGCCTTCAACCGGATGGCGGGTAAGGACGAGTTGATGGAATTGTTCTCGGCGCCTTTGTCGCTCGCGGTGAAATCGAAAACGCAAAAGATTCACAGCGCGTTCGGGCTCTTGGCGACGGCGTTCGATTACGCGCGCGGCGGGCTGACCATCAACCGATACAAAGGTCTTGGCGAAATGTCGTCGGACCAGCTTTGGGAAACGACTATGGATCCGGCGAACCGGACATTGTTCCAGGTGCGGATAACCGACGCGACCAAGGCGGACGAGGTTATATCGATGCTGATGGGCGATGTCGTCGAGCCGCGCCGGGATTTTATTGTCGACAACGCGCTGAACGCGACGATTGATAGTTAGGGGCTAGGACTAGGATTAGGACTAGGGGAGCTTGTTATTGCGCACAAGCATCATAACGAGTGCCAGTCCTAGTCCTGATCCTAGTCCTAATTTATTAAATGAAAATAACCGCGGAACAATTTTTTGACCTGGAACGGCGCATTATTGAAAGCGGCGCGGACGCGGACCTCGATTCGTTCGCGACAATTCGCGAGCGCTTGAAGAGCCGCGCGCCGGTCGATGCCGATGAGTTCGCGCGCCAGGCCTGCTATGTGGTCCTGGCGGGCGGCTTCTCGCAAAAGACCGCGAAAAAAATACATTCCCAAATAATGGAAATCTTAAACACAAGTCGTCACCCCGGCGCAGGCCGGGGTCCATTGCACGATAACAAACTCGACGCTGACGATATGGCAGTGGATCCCGGCCTGCGCCGGGATGACGCCCGTTATAATGATGGCGATTTATATGAAACTTTGTTTTCTATTTTTCACAACAAAAACAAAATCAACGCGATTATGAAATTGTGGAGCGGGCGCCAGAACTATCGCGATATTTACTATGCGTTGCCGGGCCAAGGCGAGAGGCTGAAATATCTGGCGAATCTTCCGCACATTGGAAAAATCACGGCGAATCATTTGGCGCGGAATCTCGGCGAGAATATGGTCAAATACGACATCTGGATTCAGCGGCTCGCGGTCGCGGACACGCCGCTTGCCGCCCGCATAGACAATGGCGATCTGGACCCGGCGGTCAAATCGGCCTGCGACGAAATGTTCGCCGACATCGAGCGCTCGACGGGACTGCCGCGCGGATACATCGATGTTGTCCTGTGGAAGGCCTGCCAGACGGGGCTGCTGCTGAAAGAGTAATTTGTTCCTTAAAAAGCGATCCCAACAACATCCGCCATTGTTTTTCGTTGGCATATTGTGGCGCAATAGCTCTCGCCGTATGCCGCGCAGCCGTCGCTTATTTTCCGCCAAACATTGGCATAGTTCTGGTCATAGTTCGGGCTGTTCGGAACGCGCAGCAGTTTGCACCAGCACTGCGTGCCTGCCGCGGAGACATTATCGGGATTGTCTGTGGCCGATGATGTGCATGCGTAGACTCCATTATAGAACTCCTTTTCCGGATATGTCGATATCCAGGAATCTATGCATCCCCAGTTGAAAGTTTTCGCCGTCGTGTTTATGCTGTCCCAGCTGCATTGCGGCCGATGCTGGCAGAGTTTCGCCGCTTGCGCCGAAGGCGCAAGCGGAATGAATAGTGAATAAAGAATAATGAATAAATGTTTGCCTGTTCGCGGGCTGTATTTATTCTTTATTCTTTGTTCTTTATTATTTTTCATAATCTTTCTCCCTGTTTTGTTTTTGGCGCGATGCCTGCCGCGCGGTGTTCCCCTCCTTTGGAGGGGTGTCATTTTGCGAAGACACGAAGTGTCGTAGCAAAATGACGGGGTGGTGGCGAAGAACGGCACTGCCTGTTACAAGCACCACCCCGCCGCCCTTCGGGCGGCACCCCTCCAAAGGAGGGGAACACCGCGCGTAAGGCATCGCATTTGTCGGAAAACTTTGTAAGTGGCCGGGGGTTAGAAAATCATATATAAGAATGATCCCGCGAAATTACTTATCGCGGCCCCCGACCATAGCAGGGCTCCGGCCGCATTGGCCGGGGCATAAAAAAAGCGGCTTCCGCCGTCAAGTTTTATGCGCGGATACGACCGGCAAAAATCGCCGATCGCTTATATATGGGCTTTCTAAGGCCCGAGCCAAGCTTCCCAACTTGGTTCCCTTTCATTATATATTTTCTGGAAGGTTGGAGCAAGATAATTTTAATGAGCAACGAGCAATGAGCAGTGAGCAATGGCGGCCTTGCGTTCGGCGAGTTCCTATTGCTCACTGCTCATTGCTCGTCGCTCATTTTTTTGTTATAATGTCCGTATGAAGTTCAAGCTATTGTATTTCGGCGAGGTTTTGATGAATCCGAAAAAGCGGTCCCAGCATATCGCCGATATTCGCATGCAGTTTCATCCGCAGCTCAAAAATCTGGTCGAGCGCAGCCCCTGGAATAATCTTAAAAAGTATATGCTCCCGAATCCGACAAAGTCCCCAATCTCGACGCGGCACATCGGCGGCATAGACTGGAATCCGATTATCACGCCGAACTTGAAATTGCTGGCCGAGCTGGACATCCAGATGCTGCATCCGGAAATCGTCGGGCTCGCGCGCACGGATATTGACAACCGCGTGAAGACTTTGCTCGACGGCCTGCGCAGTCCGCAGAACGCGCACGAAATCGGCGACAATACTCCGAACGACATAGGCCCGATTTATACATTGCTCGACGACGACCATTTGGTGACGAAACTTTCGGTCAACACTTCGCATTTATTGAACGACGGGATTTTCAGCGACGCGGGCCGGGCGGACGATCAGCTGTTCGTTATGATCGATGTCAATGTCCGCGTCGCGGAGGGGACATTGGAGAACCTGCCGTTTATGATTTAGGGAAATAGGATTAGGACTAGGATTAGGACTAGGTGGAGCTTGTCATTGTGTTGTGGCCTTATCACGAGCTCCACCTAGTCCTAATCCTAGTCCTAGTCCTTAAAATAAACATGGATGTAAAGATAGAAGAATCTTGGAAGGCGGCGCTGGGGGCCGAGTTCGACAAGCCTTATTTCAAGGCGCTGACCGATTTCGTCCGCGGCGAATACTTGGCGGGGCGCGCGATTTATCCCGCCGCGAAAAATATCTTCAACGCGTTCGACCTGGCCCCGTTCGATAAAGTGAATGTAGTGATAATCGGACAGGACCCGTATCACGAGCCGGGCCAGGCGCACGGGCTGTGCTTTTCGGTTTTGCCGCCGACAACGCCGCCGCCGTCCCTCGTGAATATTTATAAAGAAATCGCAGACGATTTGGGGCGGCCATCCGCGACCGCGGGCGATTTGACCAGCTGGGCGAAGCAGGGCGTCTTGCTGTTGAACAGCACGCTGACGGTTCAGGCGCACTTGGCGGCGTCGCACGCGGGCAAAGGATGGGAGACATTCACCGACGCGGTCATCAACGCGCTGGCCGCGCACCGCGAAAATATAGTCTATATTTTGTGGGGCAGCTATGCGCAGCGAAAGGGCGCGCTGGTCGACCGGTCGCGGAATCTGGTTTTGGAATCCGTGCACCCGTCGCCGTTATCGGCCGCGCGCGGATTTTTCGGCAACCATCATTTTTCCAGAGCGAACGAATACCTGGCGGCCAACGGCAAGACCGCGATTGAGTGGTAGCGCACAGCGCAATGAGGTCGGCGGCACGCCGGGTGATATTTAATGAAAGTCCGCAATCCCGCTCGGCAAAAATGCGGAGTTCCTGTAATACGGGTTTGTCCAAATATAATAGCTGCAAATTATAGGGCATAGATTTCTGCACTGCGTCATATTCGTTATCATGGAGTTGTCCGCATATGCGTTAAAATCATTTCCGTTATACGGGTATGTCATTTTGCAATAGCATGCGGTTCCACTCGCGCTGCACGACGCGGTGCCGCTGAAATAAGTTTTCGTGCAGTTGACCGCGCTCGAATGCTTCGGGTCGGTCCAGCTTCCGCCGCGGCATCCGTCGCCGATTCTCCAAACTCCGCCCTCGGTCGCGCCGTCCGGGATTTTGTCGTTCTCGAAATATTCGCCGCCGGAAAATAGGCAGAGCTTTGCGCCTTGGGCGTTGCCCAAGGCAGAGAATAAGAGAATTAGAGAATAAGAGAATGCGGCGGTTCGAACGCGCTTTCCCTTTATCTCAAAATCCATTCTCTTATTCTCTAATTCTCTTATTCTCTTTTTCATAATTTTCTCCCTGTTTTGTTTTTGTCGCGATGCCTTCCGCGGGGTGTTCCCCTCCAAAGGAGGGGAACACCAGTCGGAAGGCACAGCTTCGTCGGGAAACTTGGTAATCGGTCGGGCGGGTTGAGAAATCATATATCAGAATGATTCTATGCGGATTGCTCGCGCACAGCCCCCCGACCATAACGGGGATTTCGGGGCGCAAAAAAAACGGCCGACCGGCCGCAAGTATTTTGTGCGCGGATACGACGCGAAAATGCGCGTCGCTGATATTAGAGCTTCTCACAGCCCGAACGCAAGTTTCCCAACTTGGTTCGTTTTTTATTATAGAAGGTTTGCGATTTTTTGTAAAGGTTTTTTAACGACTAGTGACTAGTGGCGGCGCAGTGCCGTTCTTCGCCACCACCCCGGCCCCTTCGGGGCCACCCCTCCAAAGGAGGGGAACACCTGTCTTCGCTCATTTCAGAAACTCTCTGGCCAGTTCCGCCGGGTCGTGTTTCATAAACTCCGGGTCCCGGCGATGGGACGACGGCGCGCCCGAGCCCAGGGCCGTCCTGCACGGAGTTTCGTCCGCCAGCCACGCGCCCAATATCTTGCTGCCCAGCCAGCCCACCCCCGCGCCGACGCCCGCGCCCACCGGCCCCAGAACCGCGCCGACCGCCGCGCCCGCGCCGACCGCCGCCGCGTCTTCGGCCAAGGCCGCGCCGCCGATGCGCAGGTCAGGCTCGGCAAGATTCCCGCCGAACTCCATAGTGTTCGCCGCCGCGCCCGACAACGACAGCCGGATTCCTTCAAGCGGCTTTGTATCCATCCGGAGGCTCATCCGCTCGTTTCCAAAGTCGACATTGCCGACCAGCAAAATATTTATCTGCTCGGTCTGCGCGGCGACATTGCGCTCCAAAGCGACCGCGCCGCGCCGGACCATCAGGTTCGCGACCGCGCATTTGATTTTCATCTGATGCGCGCGCGATTTCCTTGCGAACAGGCCCTGGACCGATTCGCGGACGCCGGTTATAAAATCGCGCCCATAGATATAGTCGAGCAAATCTTCGTGCGCGTATCCGCCCGCGTTCGAGACGATGCGCACGGGGCCGTTCGCGGACTTTGTCATATCCGACAGGTTCGCGCCCGCGCCCTCGATATAAAAATCAAAGTTCGTCGGAAGTTCGGAAATAAAATCTTTCTCGCGCACCATTTCCAAAAGATTGCCGACTCCAATATCGGTTCCGAAGCCGCCCGCCTTGACCGCCAGAATATCGCTGCCTATATGTCGCGCCGTAACGCGAGCGAATACATCGCCGCCCGCGAAGCCCGCGCCGACGCGCGCGTCCAATCGGCCGTTTTCTATCCCCAATTTCACGCCGCTGTCCGTAATCGCAAGGTCGCGGTAGACCAGCAATTTTCCAATCGTTATTTCGGCCGAGCCCGACGCCGCGTCGAGCAGTCGGCCGTAGAGCGGTATGTCCTTGAACACATTCAGCGGCCGCGGCGGATGGCGCCAGAAATAATCCCCGCCGTAGAGATTCGGAAAGAACCGCGCCAGATCAATCGCCCCGGATTTTATATGCAGGTCGAAGCGCCCCAGCGCCGTATCGTATTTTCCATTTATCGAAATGTCCGTGCCGCCGCCCCGCAGCGCCGCCTTTTTCAGGGACAGAATCTTGCCGTTCATGGCGGCCGAAATCGAAAAGTCCGCCCGCGCGATTTTCGGAAAGTCCAAGCCGAAGCTCCGTCCGATTTTTTCCGCGCGAAGAAGCCGCCCGCTTGCGTCGAACGATGCGGGCCGGAGATTTTTATCCAGCGTAATCGACGCCGACATAGGCATCACATCGCCCGCGATTGAAATATTCGCCGGATATTGCCCGCCCGCCAGCGCGCCGAAGGAAACCAGAAACGGATAGCTTCCGCCCTCGTCCGAGACGGCGCCGGAAAAGGCTATCGATTCTTCGCTTTTTTCCTGCATCACGATTTTCACAAAGTCCGGCGTGAAGGATTCCACCCCGTCGGGAGTTATGTAAAATATCTGGGGCCTGTCCAATTCTATCGCGCCGATTCCAAGGTCCAGATTGAAGGGAAAGGGCACTGCGTGTCCCGCGCGTTCCGCGTGCCCGTCGGCGCCCCGCGCGGCCAAGGATATTTGCCCCTTGGCGTTCTTTTCGATATTCACTTTCGGGTTTGTCAGGCGCACCGATTGTATCGCGGCCGTGCGGCGCAAAAGCGAGACCAGATTCAATTGCACCTGCATCTGCGGAATCTGTATCGGATACTTGTGATGCGCCCATTTCGCGCCCGCTATGCGGACATCGTTTATGACGACGCGCGGGCGAAGGGATAATTTCCACGATAACTTTCCCGTGATTTCGACCGGCAGACCCGTCGCCGCGGCGAGCGTCGACGCTATGTCTTTTTTCAATGTGTTGATGTCGAGCTGCGATACGGCGACGATCGCCGCGACCGCGAATCCCGCGGCCAGCATACAGACTATGCGCGCCCAATGAATCAGCGCCTTTTTCTTTCTCTGCCTCTGCAAAATCTTCATAATTCAATCCCGCACAAGTCGGCGGGCCCTTTCATCCATTCTGGCACAGGGGCGCTTATAGTCAAGTTTTTTCCCGTCCGCGGATGCCGGAACGATATGCGCCGCGCGACCAGATGCAGGCGCCCCGGCGTTATAACCGCGCGCAATTTCGCGTCCGTCTGGCGGCGGCCGTAAAGCGCATCGCCGATAATCGGCGCCTTCAACGCGAAGGCCGAATGCTTGCGCAGCTGGTGCTTTCGGCCGGTCTCGGGCGTAAATCTGACGAAGGTCAGCGCGTTTTTTAATTCGCCCAGAACCTCGTATCGCGTCGCCGCTTTCTTGTCGTCGATTGGCTCGGTTATAGTGCCGGCCGTCGGGCGCACCCCGCCCGCGAGCGCCGCTATATAGGTCTTGTGCACATCGCGCGTTTGGAAATCCCGCGCGAGCCTCTGCGCCGCGGCGACCGATTTCGCGACGACTATCGCGCCGCTGGTTTCCATATCGAGCCTATGCACCAACGAAATAGTATCGTTCGGAAAAAGCGCCGCCGCCATTTTATCGAGGGATTTTTTTATTCCGCCGCCACCCTGAACAGCCAGGCCCGCGGGCTTGTTGAATACGACCAAATCGTCGTCGTTGTAAATTATTGTCTGGCGCAACTTTTCCAAATCTTCCAATGAGAACTTTGCGGCGGGCCGTATCTCGTATCTCGTATCTCGTATCTCGATAAGCGCGGGCGGCACTCGGACCAAATCTCCGGCGCGGAGCATCGCGCCCGGCTCGACCCGCTTGGAGTTGACGCGGATTTCGCCCGACCTGCACAGCCGCCGTATCAGGATTAGATTCGCATTCGGATAATGGCGCGACAAAAAGCGGGAAAGCTTTATTCCGTCTTCGGTTGCGGAAACTTTTATCGGAACGATGCTCATTTTAATTAGCAATGAGCAATGAGCAGTGAGCAATGGTG
>JAISGC010000052.1 GCA_031263295.1 Rickettsiales bacterium | reverse complement strand
TCGGCCATCGAGTTCCCGCCGGTAGCGCCGAAAATCTCGTCCCAACTCTGATTCGCCTCTTCCTGCGAGAGCGCCTCGTCGAGGCCGACGCCGTTTTTCAGAATCGCCAGTTGATTGGTCAGCCTGTCGATTTCGGGTTTATATTGCGCATCCAATTGCGACAGCTTCGCGCTGCAATAGCATCGGTCGTATCGCATATTCGGCCGATGGCAATAATTTTCCATACAACTTGTATAGTCGGCCAAACACTGGCTGGCCGTGCGTTCGCCCGCGGCCTTGCGGATGGCCTGATTGGATAATTGACTGGATGCGGTGGCCGCAGTCGCCGCGGCGCGGGCGGCATTCGCGCCGGGCGCGGCCGCGCGCGCGCGCTGAACAACCCGGCGCGCGCTTGCAGGCGTTGCGCCCCCGCGCGCGGGAGCATTGATCGCGGCGGCCCGCGCCTTGGTAGACGCAGGTTGCGGCGCGGCCGCGCGGGCGGCGGTTTGCTTCGCGGCGGTGGCGGCGCGCGCGACAACGGGGCGCTTCACGACGCGGCGGGCACCCGCATTGGGTGCGTTGACGGCGGCCCGCGCGTTCTGCGCGTTGTTATATTTTCTGGTTCCGGCATTTATATTCGCAAAGCCCGACAGGGCCGCGCCGGAGGCTGGCGTAGCGGCGCGCGCCATGGCCTGGTTGGAGCTCATATTATATTTCGCGTCCGCGGGCTTCAAGGTATTGCGCATCCTGTTGTTCAGATACGGCTCCATTCGGTTGTATTGATCGACCGAGAGCATCTGGGTTGGGTCGACCGCTCCGTTGGCGGCAAAGCCGCCAATGGAAGAGAATAAGAGAATAAGAGAATAAGAGAATAATGTGGCTCGCAACAAGCGCTGCATCTTTATTTTTTGCAAAAGTGCTTTAATGAGTTTCATTCTCTTATTCTCTGCGAACGCGAAGCGTTCGCATTCTCTTATTCTCTCATTTCACATAAAATGTCGCGGACACCGAAACGGAAATCTCGCCGTCGGCGGTCTGGATGTAATCGGCGGCGGCTTCCTTGAACGCCATCAGGGGTCGGACATTGTCGGTCCGCGCCGCGCCGAGCGCCGCCGAAGCCAAGCGCCCCAGCCTCTCGCCGTCGGCCTCGGCAATCGCCTCGGCTTTCGCGCGCGCGTCCTGGACGGCGGCCTCCAAGCATTTCGCGGTCGCCTCGTCGGTCAGTTCGCGCGAGGAAAAGTTCTTCAACTGCTGCGGGAAAACGGAAACCTTTTTGACGCCCGCAATCATATTCATGGCGGCCGCGACGGAATCCTTGCCGCTCGAAATTATCTCCAAGTCGAGCGTGGTTTCGATGCCCAACGGAATCGATTTTTCCTTTACATACTCGGTTTTTTCATAGCTGTAAAGATTGGTCGTCTGAACCTCGATAGACTTGTCGCCCATCGCGCGAATCTGGCGCGCGATGTCGTCGGCGGCGTTCTGCGCGGCCTTCAACGACGCGCCCGCGGTCTTTTCGACCGCGCGAAATTGCAGCGTTATCGAGAACTTGTCTTTGGCGACTTTGTTGGCGCAGACGCCGGTCGCGGTGATGGTCCTCGCGCCGAAGATAGCATTGCCCACGACATAAAGCGCGGCCGAAATCGCCAGAATCCAAACCGCCCCCGGAATATATTTTTTCATGATTTTTTCTCCTTATATATTGAGTATATCAGTTTGGTTCGCACCTCGTCAATCATTGATACAGAGCGGTCCGGCGAGCTGCCTCCTGCCCCGCATCAGCGGGGCGGGAAAGGTTGAGTTGGTGAGACCAAGCGAAGCGCAGGTCGAACCTACGAAACCTTGGGTGGGGTAAAAAAATAAATCAATTACCCCACCCAAGTTTTGCTAGGGCTCGCGGCTTCGCCGCTCGCCAAGCAAAACTTTCCCGCCCCGCTTGGACCCTGCGGGTCCGCGGGGCAGGAGGTGGCTCGCGATAACGCTCTGCCAGAACAATCATTGACGCCGCCCGCCCGCCGTGCTATGCTCGACACCGATGAAAAAAATAATCTCGATTGTTTTGGGCGCCGTCGTCGTCGACCAGATAACCAAGGGCATCCTGCTTTCGATGGTCGCCGGGGGTTGGAAGTGGGCGGGCGACGCCTTCGCCCTGGTGCCTCACCCATACTTTATCGCGCGCGTGTTTTCGTGGTTCAATATAGTATTCACTTGGAACCCGGGCAGCTCGTTCTCGATGTTCCGCGAGGCCCCGGCCGTGATAATGATAGGACTGACCGGCGCGGTCATCGGCTATTTGGCGTGGCTGCTGTTCACAAAAACGCGCGACATCCCGATGGCCCTCATCGTAGGCGGAGCGCTCGGCAACCTGATAGACAGGGTTCGTTTCGGCGCGGTCGTGGACTTCATAGACTGGCACGCGGGAACTTGGCACTGGCCCGCGTTCAACATCGCCGATGTCTGCATCTGCGTCGGAGTCGGCCTGTATTTATTGCAATGGATTAAAAGGAAAAAATAATGGTTCAATATATAAACAACAACCCGTCGGGCTTCGCGCAGTTCTCGAAAATGCAGAACGCGGCGAACGACAACGCGAATCCGAACGCGAAAAAAGGCGGGCTCGGCTTCGTCGGCTGGATGCTGATATTCCTCGCGGCCTATTGGATGCTGCGCCCGGCGGACAAGCCTGCGCCCGCGAATGCGGCGAGCGAATCCGAGCAAGTCGACATCTCGAATGTTCCGCGCGCGACCATATCCGACGACGATATTTCGGCCGCGGTTCAGGGCATTCGCATCTCGAACATAAACCTGAACGATTACAAACAATCGCAGGGCGAGGTCGAGAATGTCGAGTTATTGAGCGATGAAAAAGAGTTCGTCGAAATCGGATTTTTGGCGGACGGGACCGATGCGCCCAAGGCCGACAGCCTTTGGAAATCGACGCGCGCCGCGAATGGCGGCACGATGATCTGGCGCGCGAAATCGGGCAATGATTTTCGGCGCGTGATAACCAGCGAGGGCTATGTTATAAATGTTGCGGACGAAATCAGGAACGGAGGCCGAAAACCGATTTTCGTTTCGGTCTATGCGCGCATAGTCCGTGCGGGCGCGCCCGAATCTAAGTTCGCGGTGCGGACGGGCGGCATCGCGGGCATATCCGGCGATATAGAGAACGAGACCTTCGACGACATCGCAAAGCGCGCGCCGATTTACCAGCAGTCCGAGAACCAGTCGCCGTTCGTCGGCTTCACGGATCAATACTGGCAGGTCGTCGCCGCCAGCGCGCAAGCCTCCGACAAGACGATAAATATAAAGCAGCGCGCGGATAAGCTTTTTCAGGCCGAGATAAAGCCCGAGTTTATAAAAATCGAGCCCGGCAAAACCGCGAAAATCGAAACGAATATTTTCGCCGGACCCAAGACGCAGGCCGCGCTTGCGGCGGCGGCGGGCAAGATTCACAACCTGGACCGCACGCTCGACTACGGATGGTTCGGATTTTTGTCGCGCCCGTTTTTGTGGACGCTGGAAAAATTGCACGGCCTGGTGCCGAGCTGGGGCATAGCGATAATTTTACTGACGCTCATCCTCCGCGGATTGATGTGGCCGCTGACCAAGAAATCATTTTTATCAATGCGCGCCATGTCGAAGATTCAGCCGGAATTAAAGCGCATCCAAGCACAATTCGGCAACGACAAGATGCGGATGCAGCAGGAAATTATGCGGCTGTATCAGACGCATAAATTGAGCCCGTTCGGTTCGATTGGAATAATGTTTTTGCAGATTCCGATTTTCTTCGCGCTCTATAAAGCGCTGCTGATTGCGGTGCCGTTGCGCCACGCGGGATTCTTGTGGCTGCCCGATTTGTCGGCGATGGATCCGTATTTCATTCTGCCGATTCTGATGGCCGCGTCGATGATCTGGCAGAACAGATTGAACGGCCAAGGCTCCGACGCTCCGGGCGCCAAGATGATGAAATATATGCCCTATATATTCGGCGTGATGTTCGCGTGGATGCCGTCGGGCCTTGTGCTTTATTGGCTGGTCTCGAACCTGGCGGGGATTGGACAGATTCTTTGGCTTAAAAAGAAAGAATAGTTTTTAACGACTAGTGACTAACTACTAACGACTAATGAATGTGCGCGCGCCGATATTAGTCGCTAGTCGTTAGTCACTAGTCGTTAAAAAAATCGGGCTATGCCCGATTTTTATTTTTTACTTTTATAAAGTTCCTCGAAATCGACGGGCTGCATCATGAACGGCGGGAAGCCCGATTCGGCCGTATCGCGGAGCACCAAAGCGCGCACCGACGGGAACATAATCTGCGGCACCGACACCAGCAATGTGTGTTTCAGATCCTCTTCATTTTCGCTTTTATCGATTTGCACCAGCGCCGAATAAACGGCGTCGATGGAAAACACGACCTTGCCCGCGGCGTCGAGCTTCGATTCCAGCTTGGCCAAGAGATCGACCATATAGAGTTTGTTCTCGGACGACTTTATCTGAATATCCAGATTGATGTCCATCTTGGCCTGCGTGTTTTCCTGCTTGAAAAACAGCTCGGGCACGGACGGCGAGTCGAACGAAAGTTTTTTCAGAAATTGCGAGATCAGCTTGAAATCAGCCATTGCATAAGCTCCTTATATTTTGGTAGAATCATCATAACACAGAGAATAAGAGAATGCAAACGCTTTGCGTTTGCAGAGAATAAGAGAATGGAGACCACTAAAATGCTTTCATATAAAATAAAAATACCGACTCTATCGCGCGCAATATTCTCTTATTCTCTTATTCTCTTATTCTCTTTGTCCGGTTGCGGCCTGTTCGAATGGCCGTGGGCGACCGGCGGCGGAGACGGCGCGATAACCGCGGACCTGACGCCGGTGCCTCATTCCGCCCTGCCCGGTTGGAAGAACGACGATCACCGATACGCGCTCGCGGCTATGAGGCATAGCTGCAACACGAAGATAAACATAGCGGGGCAAAAGGTCCGGCCCGACGCGAAACGCTGGGAAGAAAAATGCGCGAATATGCCGGGCGCGAATGCGAGCGCAGCGACCGCCCGCCAATTTTTCGAAGATCATTTCCAACCTTATAAAGTTGCCGACAGCGCGACCAAAAACGGAAAGTTCACGGGCTATTATTCGCCGGTCGTGCGCGCCTGCCGCACGCAAACCGCGGCCTGCTCCGCCCCGATTATGGACAAGCCGACGGACGGGCGCGAATACAAAAATGTCCCATCGACCCGCCTTGTGAACGAGCGAATCGGTCGCGTGATTTATTGGATTGATCCGATTGATTTGCAGGATATGGGCTCGGCGACATTGATACTCGAAGACGGAACGAATGTGCGCCTTTCGGTCGCATCGACAAACGATATGACCTTCAACGGAATTGGCTCGCAACTCTTGGCGCGCGGCATCCGCCCGCCCGAGGGATACGGAATGAAATCGGTGCGCGCTTACTTGAAACAGAACCGCGACCTCGCGGACGAACTGATTGCGAACAACCCGCGCTATGTCTATTACACGCCGTCGAAAATCGAAGCCGTCACGGGACATATGGGCGTGCCGCTGACCAAAATCCGCAGCGTCGCGATCGACAAAGACATCTATGCGCTCGGGATGCCGGTGTGGCTGGATACGAAGTTGTCGAACGGCGGCAAGTTTCAACGCCTGATGATGGCCCAGGATACGGGCGGCGCGATAATCGGAATGAACCGCGCGGATATTTATTTTGGCACCGGGGACGAGGCCTTCGAATACGCCCACGGCCAGAATCAACCGGGACAGATGTATATCTTTTTGCCGAAATGATTTTAACGACTAATGACTAACTACTAACGACTAACACTAGTCGCCAGTCGTTAAAACTTTCTCAATCCCCGTTTTTAATTCATCAAGTCCCGTGCGGGCGGCGGCGGAGATTGCGACGACGGGCGCGCCTTTCGCGACCCGTTTCAACGCCGTAATTTTTTTCTTCAAGTCCGCCGGTTCTATCGCGTCGGTTTTATTCAGCACGACGATTTCGGGCTTGTCGACAAGACGGCCGCCATAGGCCTCCATTTCTTTGCGAATAATTTTATATCGCGCGGCCAGGTCTTCTTCGGTGCCGTCGATAAGATGCAGAATCAATTTCGTGCGCTCGGCGTGCCCGAGGAATCTGTCGCCGAGGCCGACGCCGTTCGCCGCGCCTGCGATAAGTCCCGGCAAATCGACCAAGACAAACTCGCGCCCGTGCATCGCCAAAACGCCCAGCCCCGGGTTCAATGTCGTGAAGGCATAGTTCGCGATTTTCGGCCGCGCGTTGGTCAGCGCCGCCAAGAGCGAGCTCTTGCCCGCGTTCGGCATTCCGACCAGGCCCGCGTCCGCAATCAGTTTCAGTCGCAGCACCAGCACGCGCTCCTCGCCGGGCAAGCCGTCGTTGTGCTGCTCGGGCGCGCGGTTCGTCGAGCTCTTGAAATGCAGATTTCCCCATCCTCCGTTGCCGCCGCGCGCGGCCATCCACTCGGCGCCGTCGGTCGCGAGGTCGGCATACAATAATTCCTCGTTCTCGGACATTATTTCGGTGCCGGTCGGGACGGCTATCACGCAATCCTCGCCGGACTTTCCGGTGCGCATAGCGCCCGATCCGCCGCGTCCGTTTTCTGCGGCGAAATGCTGCTTGAATCGAAAGTCGACGAGCGTGTTCACATTCGGCACCGCGTGGAATACGACATCGCCGCCGCGCCCGCCGTCGCCGCC
>JAISGC010000044.1 GCA_031263295.1 Rickettsiales bacterium | reverse complement strand
CCGCCGAGACGCGCGCCAATCTTGACGCCGGTTCGACCAGAATCCGTGCTATCGTTCCTCTGATTTCCAGCATGCTCGGCAACTTGGCCAGGACATCGACCGCGGCCGCGTCCAAGAGTTTGCCGTCCATATGACCGCCGACAATCGCGAGATTCGGATGGGTTTCGGCAAACGCCGCAATCGCCTTGGCCGCGCCGTAAGGGTCATTGGCCAGCGCAACCGCAGTCGGCCGCTTCATCAGATCGGCGACCGGCGAGAAAGCCGTTCCGTCCAGCGCGATTTTCATCAGCCGGTTTTTGACGACCTTGAACATCGCGACGAAGGGACGCAGAATCCCGCGCAGCTCTTCGGTCTCTTTCACGGACAATCCGCGGTTTTCAACCACGAACACGCCCGACGATTCGGCCAGCCGCTCCTGCACATTGGAAATCAAGGAAGATTTTTCATTCTTTTTCATTGCATTTCCTTTCGAGAGAATAAGAGAATGAGAGAATAAGAGAATGGAACGCGACGCAATCGCAAAATCTACTCTCTTATTCTCTGCAAACGCGAAGCGTTTGCATTCTCTTATTCTCTATTCACTATTACTCTTATCCGCTCTTACGAACGGGGCACTTATTCTTGCCCCAGAAATTTCTTTCTGTCTATGACGGGTTTTGGTTTTGAGCTTTCGCCCCGTCAGTCTTGGACAAAGAATCTTTTTAGAGAACAGAGAACAGAGAATCAATTATTGCGCTCTGCCATAATAACGCGCCACTCTCTGTTCTCTGTTATCTGTTCTCTCTATTTTACCTCAACTTTAAGCCCGGGGCCTTGCGTCGTGGACATCGACGCGCCCAGGATGTATTGGCCCTTCACGCTTGCGGGCTTCGCCTTTTTCAGCGCGTCGATCAGCGCCTCGGCATTTTCAACCAGCTTTTTGGTATCGAACGACATCTTGCCGAGCCCCGCATGTATGATTCCCTTTTTCTCGGCGCGATATTCGATTTGCCCGGCTTTCGCCTTCGCGACCGCGTCTCCGATATTGGCGGCGACGGTGCCGAGTTTCGGGTTCGGCATCAGTCCCTTGGGCCCCAGGATTTTGGCAATCTTCGCCATCTGCGGCATCATTTCCGGAGTTGCGAGAACGCGGTCAAAGTCAATGAATCCGCCCGCGACTTTGTCAATCAAATCCGCATCGCCGACAATATCGGCGCCCGCGTCTTTGGCCTCTTTCTGCTTGTCCTTTGTAAAGACCGCAATCTTGACCTTTTTGCCCGTGCCGTTCGGCAAGGATAGCATACCGCGAATGTTCTGGTCCGCCTTGGTGATGTCGACATTCAGATTCACCGCGATGTCAAGCGTCTCGTCGAACTTCTTCGACGCGAACGGGCGCAGCGCCTCAATCGCATCCGCGAGCGTATAGATTTTCTCGCGATCGATGTTTATCGTTTTTGCTTTCTTTGTAATCTTTGCCATAATCTAGCCCTCCACCTTCACGCCCATGGAGCGGCACTGCCCGGCGATGATATTGACCGCCGCATCGACTGAATCGCAGTTCAAGTCCGGCATTTTCTGCGCCGCGATTTTTTCCAAATCCGCGCGGCCGATAGAGCCGACGAACTCCATCCCCGGCTTTTTCGACCCGGTTTTGAGGTTCAGCGCCTTCTTTATAAAATACGACACCGGCGGCAGCTTCATAATGAAGTCGAACGACCGGTCGGTGTAGACCGTTATTATGCAGGGTATCGGCATACCCGGCTCCTTGTCCGCGGTGCGGTCGTTGAACTGCTTGCAGAACTCGGCGATGTTGACGCCGTTCGCGCCGAGCGCGGGTCCGATCGGCGGGGCGGGGTTCGCCTGCTTCGCGGGAACGACGAGTTTCACCATTCCCTTTACTTCTTTCTTGGCCATTTTATATCATCCTTTGTTTGATGCTCGTGGTTCCGAAGCGGCTACACTTCTGCCACAACCTCTACACTCTCTCAACTTGGGAGAAATCAAGATTCACGCTTGTTTCCCGCCCAAATACCGCAATGACCGCAGTCATCTTTTGCTTCACATTGTCGACCTCTTTCACGACGCCGTTGAAGTTTGCAAACGGCCCGTCGATAACCCGAACCTCTTGATCGACCTCATAGTTCGAATCGTCCAAGGATTCCGTCTCTTCCATCTGGCGCTTCAACCGGGCGGCCTCGGCGTCGGTGATCGGAATCGGCTTGTTCTTCTGCCCCAGGAACATAACGACATTCGGCGTCTGCTTGACCAGGGTAAAGCTCTCGTTGGTCATCTCCATCTGAATCACGACATAGCCCGGGAAGAACTTTTTCAATGTCTTTTCGCGGCGGCCCTTTTTAATTTCCACGACTTCGCGCTCGGGCACCATAATCTCGCCGAACAGGGGGTTCAGCTTCGCCGCGATGATTTTTTCGCGTATCATCTGCGCCACCCGGTTTTCCAATCCCGAGGTCACGCTTACCATATACCAACGCATAGTGCCATCCATTTTGCGACCCCTTTTAGAATATCCACCCGACGATTGCGGCCATAGTCGAATCCGTCAGCAGCAGAAACGCCGCGAAGACGGCCGAGAAGACGAAAATCAAAATCGACGATTTGACGACCTGGTCCCGATTCGGCCAGACAATCTTGAACCATTCGGAACGGACATCTTTAATATAATGCACAATTTTCTTCAAGTTTAATCCTCCATTGACGCGCCCAGATCCGCGGTTTTACTGGCAGGGGCAGAAGGAATCGGACCCTCGTCCTTGGTTTTGGAGACCAGTACTCTACCACTGAGCTATGCCCCTAAAAACACTACCAACCGCGCCCAAGCCCGCCAAGGATAACATAGTTTTTTGCGAAATCAAGCGGAAATATCATATCAGATCCCCCGACGATGGGTCAAGGGGAAAAAGGACTAGGATTAGGACTAGGGATTGATTGTGGGGCTATGCGGGCGCGCACCCTCCTGCCCCGCGAAACGCGACGGGCCCTCCGCGCGGTATTCCCCTCCTTTGGAGGGGTGCCGCCCGACACACATCGTGTGGCGGGCGGCGGGGTGGTGACTATCACAAGTTCTGAATAATCCTTTGCATTTCAGATTATCAGATGCTATAATCGCCGCGGCTGTGGAACTTCGTCCCAGGCCCGGGAGTCACACCCCGTTATAGAGTGTCCGAAGGGACAGAAAACACTCCAATCACCGGTTGGAGAGCGTGAATATATTGAATAAACGCAACAAATCTCTATGATTGTGTGTGAACCTCCAACCACCTTTATCAAAGGGTGGTTTCACACCGCCCAATCCGGCCTAACAACCGGGCAGCCAATAAAAAAATACGCCCAGCACTTGACAAATCCATTTTCCGTCCTATTTACTTATTTAACAAGTCTGCAAGAAAACGAGAGAGAAATGCTCAAAAAAGACTTGTCGCCGGACAATCCGGTTCACATTTTGACCCCGTATTGCCCGCCGGAAAGCGGCGAGATGGCGCACTTGGGATATTACAGGGACGATATGGCGTTTCATTTCGAGCAAGGCTTTTTCAACCTCGCTCTTTTTTCATTCCATTATCTTTATATGACGCTGGTCTATATCTATCTGATGAAATACCACAAGTTCAACCGCGGCGCGATAAAGAACGCATTGGGCGGCTCGCGCGCGCGAAAACGCGTCCCGCTGCACATAACGGCGACGGTCTATTCGACGCTGTGCCGCGAGGGCGAGGTGATAAAGCTTTTCGAGACCAACGACGGCGACATAGAAAGCCGGCACACGACCTTGGTCCAGTCCCGGAACTCGGTCGCGCATTCGTCGGGGGCGATAATCCAGCGGCCCCAATTCCTTACCCACGCGAAAGCGGCCGGAACGATTTTGGAGCGGATAAAGGAGCGCGCCTTGTGGCGGATGAACCGCCGCCCGCCGTCTCAATTCGCATCGCGCATCAGCGACATAAACGGAACGCGCGGCGCCGCCGAGCGCGAGGAAAAGCTGTCGCGCTTCGCCCGCGATTTCTACATCTCGCCGAAGGACTGGGAGTATTATTACGAAAAGGGAATCATAAGAAGGCCGTAATCAATTCATAATTCACAATTCATAATTCACAATTCATAATTCATAATTGGCGGCCCGCCGTCGCGCTTCTCCTGCCCCGCAAAGCGGGGCGGGAAAGTTTTGCTTAGGCTTGCGCAAGGGTCGCAGACCCTGCGCAAGCCCTAGCAAAACTTGGGTGGGGAAAATTATGAATTGTGAATTATGAATTAAAACGAATAGGGTTTCGCCTTGAAGTTCTCTTTGGACTGCTGGACATTCAGCGCGGCGTCGCGGCCCGCGAGCCCCAGGTCCGTCAGCTCGAGCCGCCCATAGAATGCGGTCATCATCGGGTCGAACGAGTTGTCGCTTGAAATCCAGCGGTCGTCGCCGCTGTTCGGCGCGCCGTATTTTTCAAGCACATTTTCCCAAAAGGCCAGAATCTTCTTGTCCCTTTGGTCGGCGAACTTTTCGCCCGCGCCATCCAGATCGTTCGCGTCGTTTTTATAGATTATTTTCCAGACCATATTCTCGGTCGCGTTGCTGGTGAAATAAATGTCGATTGTCTCGCCGGTGGACGCGCGCGCGAGATGCAATTCCGCCGGATAGAGCAGGCCCCGCGACCGCGCGAGTGTCAGAATGCACTTTTCCAATTTCGCGGGCTGATAGAGCCCGTCGCGGCGGCATTCGTAATCGAGATTGTTCCGCCAGTCGGTCGCGATGGTGTATATTATGCTGTTGTGTCGACGCGGCGCGTAAAGCGTCTTGGTCTTGAAGAACAGGGTGCGGATGTCCTCGAACGGCATACCGAGCATGGCGCCCGAAATGTCCATCGCATCCATATCCGCATATTCGGCCTCTTCGTTCAGATAGAGCTGCTCCGAAATGCCGAGCTCCAATCCGGTCGCATCGCGAATGGACGCATCCGGCAGAACGGCATCCTCGCCGAGGCCGAACTCGTCCGCATAGAACTCATCCTCGGCCCGCACCGGCACAACGAGAGAGAATAAGAGAATAAGAGAATAAGAGAATGGAGCCCAACGCAACCGCAGTGCTTTAATTTTTAACAAAAGCGTTTTAACAAGTTTCATTCTCTTATTCTCTGCGAACGCGAAGCGTTCGCATTCTCTTATTCTCTATTATTTAATCTCCACCTCATCAACGACGAACTCAAACACCGCCGACGGGGGAAAGCCCGCGTCCAGCGCGCGGCCCGCGTCGAAGTCCGCGCCGCCCAAAGTGGTGCGAACCTTTTTGTTGAACCTCAATTTGATATACATCTCGCGGCCCGATTCGGTCTTGGGCCGGATGTCGAGATCGTTCGGCGCAGCCCAGGTCTTGGTAGAAAAAGGCACGACCCAATATTCGCCTTTTTGGACAATCGCGCGCGGATCGACGAACGCGCGCCGCATCTGCTTTTGCGCGGCGATTCTTTCCAGCTCCGGCAGGACGCCGGCCTTCCATTTCGCCAAAGCATCCGGCCCGGACATAGAGCGCAATGCGCCCTGCCCTGTCGCGCGCGCCGACAATTCGTCCGCGACGGGCGCGACCTCCAAATACGCGCGCGCGTATTTGATAATCAATTGATTGCGAATATAGGCCTCGGACAAATCGGCCAATGCAATCGGCGCCGCGATGCGGTTCTGATGCAGGTCCGCCGATTGCAGCAATACCGGCGTGATTATATTCTTCGCCGCGTATTCGTATAACTGAATCGCCGCCAGCAGCACCGCGCCCGTCATCGCGATTATCGTCAAGCCAGAGAAAAAACCTATCAACTTTTTCATTTTGCTAGGACTAGGACCAGGACTAGGACTAGGTGAACCTTGTGATAGCGCGGATGCGCGACAACGAGCCACACCTAGTCCTAGTCCTAATCCTAGTCCTCACTCTCCATACCACTCGAACCCCGCGACATAAAACCCGAGCGTCTCGGGCCGGCCCCTGCCCCGTTCGATTCTCATAAAGCCGACAATGCTCCGCGGCGCCGTGTTCGTCCGCCGGACGACGCCGCCGATTTTCCACACGCCCGCGCGCCCGGCGTCGACTTTCTCGACGGAAATATCGGTCAGCTTTTGGGTCGCGGCATCGCCGAAAACCTTCCGCCATTTCGGAACGACCGAGCGGGAGAAATCGTCGAAGACGCCCGTGGCCGCCGCGCACTGAATCCTGCATTTGTCCCAACTGCCGCCGTCGCAGGTCTCGCACTTTCCCCACAACACAGCATTATTTTCAGCCATATCGCCCGTTATCAGAAACCAGTCGGCGGCGATTCTGCGCGCCAAGGATTCTTGAAACAATTCCGTCCAGGGAACATCGCTTTTTGTTTTGGCGGCCAAGACGCGCCAATCTCCGCCCGCATCTATGAACATAAAATAGGGCCGCGCGGATTGGCTCCGCCGCGCCCACCAAACGGCGCCCGCCGCGATGGAAATCAGCAGCAGCAGCGCGCCCGACCAGACGGCGAAGCGCCGCGCCAATTCGAGCGACCTCTCGCTCGCGAACATCTTTGTAAAGAAGCGCTGGGGGTAGTTCATTGTTGCTAGGACTAGGACTAGGACTAGGACTAGGTGGAGCTAGTTGTTGCGCATCAGCGTTATCACAAGCTCCACCTAGTCCTAGTCCTAATCCTAGTCCTTTTACCCCCGATAAACCCTCAAACACGCGCAGGGCGAGAGTTTCAGCTCGTCCTGGTCGTATCCGATACCGACCGGCTCGCGGTCATAGACCTGGCCGCATCCGGCCAGTCCGCCCACAACAATCGCCGCCGCAAATATTTTTTTCATTGTATCCCTCGCTTTGCAGGGATGATAGAAAATATTGACAGATGGTGTCAAGCGTGAAGCACGGTGTTCCCCTCCTTTGGAGGGGTGCCGCCCGAAGGGCGG
>JAISGC010000006.1 GCA_031263295.1 Rickettsiales bacterium | reverse complement strand
TATAGTCGACGCCGTTTTCCTCGCCCCTGTCGTCGTCCGTGTTCTTGGCCAGCCATCCGGCCGCGTCGACGATGGTTTTCAGCTTTTCGGTTTTTTTGAGCGTCCCGATTTCATAGTCGATGTAAAAGATTCCTTTTTCGTTCTGGCGCTGCGTGATTTTTATGTCGGCGGCGTCCGTGATTTCGCGGAACAGGTTATAGCTTTTCGCCTGCTCCGGCAGAATCGGATTTTCCAACTCCACCCAGATTGTCGTCTCTTCGGCCAGGCGTCCCGGGAACACAGACCGCGATTTTTCGCGCATCATCAGCCCGTCCCTGATCATCTCGCGCAGGAAATCGTGATGGAGCGTGGCGTTTTTATATGTTGTCTTCGCCCATTCGGACATACGCTCCGCCGGATTTTCGGCGGCCAGAATCGCGGCGACGATATTTTCGAAATACGCGTCGATTTGCGCGGTTTGATTCTTGTCCTCGTAATCTCTGATTTTGACGCCGAGATTGTCCAAGAATTCGCGCCCGCCCAGCGAATGCGTCAATTCGTCGCGCAGTTCGGCCCTGTCCTGGGCCTGATAATACATCGGGTGCAGGATTTTCTGCTCGATGCCGGAGATGTATAAATCGGCCGTGTTCCGCGCGCGCAGAATGTCCAGGCGGATTTGCTTTTTCTGCTCGTCGGTCGCGGCCGCCGCGTCGATTTTGTCGCCGAAGCGAAGGTCTATGTCGCGCTTTTTAGCATCGATATGGTCGATCATTATTTTGCGCCGATCGCCGCGCGATAAAATCTTGTCCGCCATAAAAAATCCCCTTTGTTTTCAAGGGGATTTTATCATTTTTCAGGCGCCTATCAAAACGGAATATCGTCGCCGATCGCGCCGACATTGATTTCTTCCCTCGGTTGCGCGGGCGCGGCGGGCGCTCCGGCCGGGGCGCCGTATGACGGGCCGCCCGCGGGCGCTCCATAGGGCGCGCCGCCGCCCTGCCCTTCGGCCATCCCCTTGGTGCCGCTCAACAAAACCAGCTGTCCGCCGAAATTATTCAGCACGACTTCGGTCGTATAATTTTCGTGCCCGTCCTGGCCGGTCCATTTCCGCGTGCGCAATGTCCCCTCGATATAAATCTTGGAACCCTTTTGCAGGAACCGCTCGATGACATCGACCAGATTTTGATTGAAGACGACGACGCGGTGCCACTCGGTCTGCTCCTTGCGCTCGCCGGTGATTTTATCCTTCCAAGACTCGCTGGTGGCCATCCGCAAGGATGCGACCTTGCCGGTCTGCATCGAGCGGATTTCCGGGTCCGCCCCCAGGTTTCCCAACAATGCGACTTTATTCACGCTTCCCGCCATTTTTTATCCTTTTGTTTCAACGCAAAGTATAGCAGTTTTTATTTTTTTGCAAGAGTTTTTTTATTCCGCCGCGCCGAAACCCGTCGCGCTTCGCAGTCGTTCGGAGCAATTATAAGGATATTGAAAAAATCCGCGGAATCCGATAGAATGTCGGCGAATGTCAAGAAAAACGGATGATTTTAAGCGGCATACCGAACTGGTCGCGATGCTGCGTCGGTGGGATGTCGCGTATCACACCGACGACGCGCCGCTGGTCGACGATGCCGAATACGACAAAGCCAAGCGCGAGGCCGTGGCGTTGGAGGCCGCGTGGCCGACGCTCGCGGACCGCGCGGGCAGCGTGGCGCGCTCGGTCGGCGCGGCCCTGCGGCGCGAGTTCAAGTCCTTTCCGCACAGCATCCCGATGCTGTCCATCGGCAATGTTTATAACGACAAGGAAGTCAAAGAATGGTTGGAACGAATTGCGCCTGCGGCGCAAGGCGAGTTTTATCAAAACTCGCCCCACCAGGCAGAAGTGTTTGTTGAGCCAAAAATCGACGGGTTGAGTTTTTCCGCGCGATACGAGGACGGCGTTTTCGTGCGCGGCCTCACGCGCGGCGACGGAACGAACGGCGAGGATATTACCGAGAACTTGCGGACGATTGACAATATTCCTAAAAACCTTATGGAAGGGGAATCAGGCTCTGGAATAATTCCTAAAATTATAGAGATTCGCGGCGAGGTTTATATGTCCAAGGCGGATTTCTTGGCCTTGAATGCGGCGGCCGCGGAGTCCGGCGGGAAAAGATTCGCAAATCCGCGCAACGCCGCGGCCGGGTCCTTGCGGCAAATCGACCCGGAAATCACGCGCGGCCGCAGGCTCCGCGCTTTCGCGTATTCCTGGGGCGAGGCGTCGTCGCGCGACTGGGCGACGCAGGCGGAGTTTTTCGCGCGCTTGGAGCAATGGGGATTTCAGACGACCGCGCGGTGGTCGAAACTTTGTTCAACACAGGAACAGATTGCCGCGGCGACCGCGCATCTCGCCGACATACGCGCGTCGTTGCCGTTCGACATAGACGGCGCGGTTTATAAAGTGAACGATGTCGCGGCCCAGGAGAAACTCGGCGCCATCGCGCATTCGCCGCGCTGGGCCGCCGCGTGGAAGTTCCCGGCCGAGCGCGCGCAAACGACATTGAACGGCATCTCGATTCAGGTCGGGCGCACGGGCGTCCTGACGCCGGTCGCGGAATTGGAGCCGATAAATCTCGGCGGCGTTTTAATCTCGCGCGCGACCCTGCACAACGCGGACGAAATCGAGCGCAAGGATTTCCGCGTCGGCGACCGCGTGATAATTCAGCGCGCGGCCGATGTGATTCCGCAGGTCGTCGAGGTCGTCAAACACGCGCCCAACAGCGCGCCGTTCGTCTTCCCGACGCAATGCCCGGTCTGCGGCGGCCCGGTCGTCGCGGAGGCGGGCGCGGTCGCGCGGCGCTGCGCGAACGGGCTGTCCTGTCCGGCGCAGAGGCTCGGCGGGCTGATTCATTTCGTTTCGCGCAAGGGCTTTGACATAGAGGGGCTCGGCGAAAAGCAAATCGAAGAGTTCGTCGAGCTCGGCTTTATAAAAGAGCCCGCCGACATTTTCCGCCTGCCCATGGACAAGATAAAAGAACTCGACGGATACGGCGAAAAGTCCGTCGAGAATCTGGCGGAGGCGGTCCGCCACGCGCGTCGCGTCGAATTGTGGCGCGTGCTCTACGCGCTCGGCATCCCGGAGGTCGGCGAGACCACCGCGAAACTATTGGCGCGATTTTTCGGCGATATGGAATCGGTGCGGCGCGCCGCGGCGTGGAAACTCAAAACCATAGACGGGGTCGGCGATGTGATGGCCGAAGAAATCTCGACCTGGTTCGCGGACGATGCAAACGCGCGCATCGTCGATAATTTATTGCGCGAAATAGAAATTATAGGGACTAGGGACCAGGGACCAGGGACTGGGGTGTTGGCGGGGAAGAAAATCGTCATAACCGGAACCTTGTCGCGGCCGAGAGACGCGATTCGCGCGGACTTGGAGGCAATGGGCGCGATTGTTCAATCCGCGGTTTCAAGCAAAACCGATATTTTGCTCGCGGGCGAAAACGCGGGCTCCAAGCGCGCCGAGGCCGAGCGGCTGGGGGTCAAGATTATGTCCGAGAGCGAAATATTTAATTGAGCGCGCCGGGCCGTCATTCGCTTTGCATATCGGCCGAAGCAATCACCCTGCAACCCTGCTTTTCGTAATAGGCAATCATTTCGGGCAGTTTTTTCTTATCCCAACTGGTAATGCAATCCGATAAAACCGCGACTTCGTATCCCGCTTTGCGCAAGTTGAAACAGGTCGATTTAACGCAAATCGTGGCGTCCGCCCCGCATACGAAAAGCTCCTTTATTCCGTTTTCGGCAAGATAACTCGCGAACGCCTCGCTGGTCAGCGCGTTGGATTTGGATTTGTCGAAAATATTTTCGGACGCGATGTTCAGATCCGGGGCGAGTTCCGCGCCCGGCGTGTCGGGCTTGAAGTTTCTTGTGCCCGCCGACAAATTGAAGTGCCTTATATAAACGACCGGCACATTATGGGCGGCCGCCCAATCAACCGCCCCGTTGATATTGCCGATGATTTCTTTATAGTGCTTCGTGATGTCATTCTGAATATCGATGACAACCAGGGCTTTGTTTGACATGGCCGGGATTCCTTCTTTTATTTCGCTGTTCCATATTCTACGCCAACCGGCGGGTGTTTTCAATATTATTATTGCATTTCGGGCGGCGAAAGGATTATAATCCCGCATCGAAAAATGAAAAAAAGATTGTTTATTTTTGCGGGCTATGACGCGGAGGGCCGCGTTCAGGATTATGTCGTCCGATATGCGTCGGCGCTGGGCGCGCTCGGCGATGTGATTTTTTATATGGACAACGATGCCGCGGCGGGCGAGCTGGATAAAATCCGCGCGGTGCCGGGCGTGATTTTTGCAGGCGCGGAACGGCACAAGGAATATGACTTCGGCAGTTATAAGCGCGGGTATCAATACGCCCGTTGCGGCAATTCGTATCCGTGCGGGGGGGGGTAGATTGGCGGAAATCCGCGGGGTTCCGCGGATATGAGTTTGTTTATTTCGTCAACGATTCGGTGTTCGGTCCGTTCGCCCCGCTGGAACCGCTGCTTGAAAAAATGGAGAGCTCCGCCGCGGATTTGTTCGGAATGGCGTCAGCCCAAAGATATATTCAATCATCATACTACGGAA
>JAISGC010000062.1 GCA_031263295.1 Rickettsiales bacterium | reverse complement strand
CCTCGCCGTTTCCGAATCCGGAAACCGAAGACCAGGACCTGTCATAGGCGCACATCTTCGCGGCGTCGGCTACGCCGACGCCAGAGAACAGAGAATAGAGAACAGAGAATAGAATTATTCTCTTCCTTATTTTCTCGATTCTGTGTTGTCTGTTATCTGTTCTCTTTTTGATTGTTTTCTCCCTGTTTTGTTTTTCTGGCAGAGCCTTATCACGAGCTCCTTCCTGCCCCCTTGTGGGGCGGGATAGAGTTGCTTGGCTTGCGAAGGGTCGCAGACCCTGCGCAAGCCCTAGCAACTCTTGGGTGGGGGTATGTGCTTTATTTATAAAGGTTCACCCCCACCCAAGATTCCCTAGGGCTCGAAAGCTGCGCTTTCTCGCCAAGGGAATCTATCCCGCCCCGCAAGGGGGCAGGAGGGAACTTGCTGTCCTGCTCTGCATCGTCGGGAAACTGGCGGCCGGGTGGGGTAGAATATCGTAAGAAGAACGATTCCGTTCGGATTGCTCGCGAACGGCCCCCCGGCCATAAAACGGGAGGCTGGCGGTGCCAGCAGGCATAAAAAAACAGCGCAACGCGCCGTAAGGTTTTATGCGCGGATTACGACGGAAAAATCATCCGCCGCTTCTTACGGGACTTCTACCTCCCGGAATCCGGTTTCCCAACCGGTTCGTTGTTCATTTTATATTTTTTGCAATTTTTTGTAAAGGAGTTTTTAACGACTAACTACTAACGACTAGTGACTAATGGCGGCGTGCTGGCGCGCTGTTGTTAGTCGTTAGTCACTAGTAGTTAGTCGTTATATTGCAACTACCCCATCCGCGAACTCGATGGAAGCGGGCAGGGCGAAGGCGTCTTTCGACGAAACCACGCGGCCGCCCGAGCGAACGATGGCGTAGCCGCGGCGGAGCACATTTTTATACGACATACTTTCGAGCATATCGCCCGTGTGCGAAACGCGCGACAAAAGATTCTTGATTTGATTTCGTATGTGAGTATTCAGCAGATGAAATTGGTCGGTCAGGCGCAGCCTGTGGTCATTGATTTGCTGCAAGGGGCTTCGCAGAATTATTCCGTCGAGCCGCATCTGGGCATTTTGCACTCGCGATAAAAACGACGCACGAAGCCCGCGCGCGAAATTGTCCAAGTCCGCCGCGATTTTCGTCCGCAGCGGCAGAACAATTTCGGCGGCGCCCGTCGGCGTCGGCGCGCGAAAGTCGGCCGCGAAATCTATCAGCGTCCAGTCCGGCTCGTGCCCGACGCCGGATATAAGCGGAATCTCGGATGCGGCCGCCGCGCGGACGACGACCTCTTCCGAAAACGGCAGCAGGTCTTCGATTGCTCCGCCGCCGCGCGCGACGATCATCACATCGGGCCGGTCGGCGCCGGACATCGCGTTGAAATATTTTATTCCGGCCGCGACTTCGGCTGCGGCCGACGCGCCCTGAACCTGCGCCGGATATAGCAGCACGCGCGCGGGCATCCGCTCGCGCAATTTATTCATAATGTCTTGAATCGCGGCGCCGGTCGGCGATGTCACGATTCCGATAACGCGCGGAAATTGCGGCAGGGCCTTTTTGCGCGCGGCGTCGAACAATCCCTCGGCCGCGAGTTTGCGCTTGCGCTCTTCAATCATTTTCAGAATGCTGCCCGCGCCCGCGATGTCTATTTCCGAAATTATGATTTGATAATTCGACCGCGCGGGATAGGTGGTCAGTTTCCCGGTTGCGATGACTTCGATGCCGTCCGCCATATCAAAGTTCACCGGCGTGCCGCGCCAAAGGATTCCGTTGATGACCGCATCCGCGTCCTTTATTGAAAGATAGATGTGCCCGGATGCGGCGCGCGTGATGCCGGACAATTCGCCGCGCAATTTGACGCGCGAGAAATTGGTTTCGACGCTGCGCTTCAACAGGTTCGACAACTCGCTTACTGAAAAAATATTTTCGTTTTCTGTCATTTGATTGAAACGACCTGCGCGTCGGAAAAGAGGCCGAGAGCATCCGCGACCAATGGGTCAGACCTTTGCGCGGCGACCGCTTCTTCCGAGACCGTCGGTTTGTGCTCGGTCTCGGCGAGTTCGATTTTCCAATCCGCGCCGGTTTTCTTTTTAAGAAAATCCGTCAGCGTCGCGACGAAAGACGCGTTGCCTCCGTTGTAATGCAATTTTATTTTTCCGGGCGCGAAGTCGATAATCTCGCTGTTGTTCCACTCGGCCATCAGAAGAACTTCGCGGTCGGCGGACAATGCTGCGGCGACTTCTGCGGCTGTGTTATACCCCACCCAAGAGTTGCTTGCGGTGCTCGCGGGGGCTGCGCCCCCGCTCGCCGGTATTGACCTGGGTCCCGCGGTCTCGCTCGGGCCTGGGTCTGTGCCCCCGGCCCTTTGCTCGCCGCGGGATGACAACGCTTGAACGCTTGTTTTATTTTCCAAGATTTGGCTGACCGGAGGAAGCTCCGAAATATTTATCATCCGAACGACCAGCATATCAAAGTTCTGCTTCGGGTTGCCTGCGTTGCGCAATTCGTTCGCGGCCGCGACCATAACCTGCCACACTCGCGATAAAGTATTCAATGAAGCCGCCCCGACGATTTCGGTCATCTGCGATTTTTGGTCCGGCGTATAGGGCGCGTTCTCCATCGACGCGGGCGCGATTTTCGCGCGCGTCGCCCAGTGCGTCCACTCCATCATGTCCCCGAGCACCAATGACATATCCGAGCCCGCGCCATAGACCTCGTCGGATTTCGCTAAGGCCGCCGCGGTGTCGCCCGACAGAATTATTTTCATAAAATCCGTAATCATTTGCCGGTCCGCGCGGCGCAGCATTTGCAGAACCGAATCGTCCGTGATTTTTCCGCCTGTCTGCGCGATGGCCTGGTCAAGAATAGAGAGCCCGTCGCGTACGGAACCATCGGCCGCGCGCGCGATCATTTCGGCCGCCGCGTCGGACAACTCGGCGCCCTCGGCCGACGCGACTTTAAGGTAATGCGCTTTCAATGTCTCGACCGGCACGCGCGCCAGATCAAACCGCTGGCACCGCGACAGAATCGTAATCGGCACCTTTCTGATTTCGGTCGTCGCCAGAATAAATACGACATATTCGGGCGGCTCTTCGAGCGTCTTCAACAGCGCGTTGAACGCGCTCGCCGACAGCATATGAACTTCGTCGATTATATAAACTTTGTATCGCCCGTTGGTCGGCCGATATTGCACGGCGCCGAGAATATTTTCGCGCACATCGTCGACGCCCGTATGAGACGCCGCGTCGATTTCCATAACATCGATGTGCTGGCCCGCGGTGATGGCGCGGCAGTTGTCGCACTCGCCGCAGGGCGCGGCGGTCGGTCCGTCCGTCGCCGTGCAGTTCAGCGCCTTGGCCAGGATTCGCGCGGTCGAAGTCTTGCCCGTCCCGCGTATCCCGGTCAGCATATAGGCATGCGCGATGCGCCCGGTTTTTATCGCCGTGACCAATGTCTTGACCAAGACCTCTTGCCCGATTAAATCCTCGAATGTCTGGCTGCGGTATTTGCGCGCCAAAACTGTGTGATTCGCCATAATTTTTCCTTTGCCCAATTTTACCAGATATTCGGCGGGTGTCAATTTGCAAAGGCGGGCAAATCAGATAGCGGGCGCCATATTTCCGTAAAACCGCAGCAGCTGGTTTATACAGCTTGCCCAGCAGTCTCCCTTGCACCTCGCGACATCGGAATATTTCCACGCCAGATATTTTATCTCGGTCGCGGGGTCTTTGCCGATTTGCAGGTCGCACAGACAATGGACGCCTTCTGGTTGCGCCAAGTCAAAGTTATAGTTATTCGGATTTTCGACACAGGCCGCATTGTTGACGCTTTTTTTGACGCCGGCCGCATTCTGCACCCAGCACGGGCCGTTGCCGCGATCGGCGCAGGATACGGATGTCGGCCAGAAACTGCACAGCTTTGCGGCGCCGGCGGTGCCGCCGGTGGCGAACATCAGCGCCGAAATCGCGATAAGTTTTTTCATTGTTTTTTCTCCCTGTTTGGTTGTTGGGAAACCAACGATCGGGGGGGTCAAAAAATCATATTTAGAAATGATTCCGCCGAGATTGCTCAATGGCGGCCCCCCGACCATAACGGGGATTATGTGCGCAAAAAAACGGCCGACCGGCCGCAAAAGTTTTGCGCGCGGATTACGACATAAAAAAGTATGCCGTCTAAATATGGGCTTTTTGACAACCCAGAACAGGCTTCCCAACCGGTTCTTTCCGATTATAAGTTATTCTGATTTTTAAGTAAAGCAAAATCGCAAAAGCAAGCGTCGTCCCCGACGATGACCCAATGCGGGCCCGCGGGGATGACGGTTTTGGAATCTTATCGCGAAAAATTATGGGTTATACGCGCCTTTTAATCCGCTGAGAGAATTGACCGAAAATATCTTGTAAGAGTTTCCGCAATTTTTTCCGCAGAATGTTATGTTGTTCTCTTGACCCGCAATGTCCACGGCATACGGGTTGAGCTCCATCGGATAATTCACTTTGCACAGGCAGATGCTTCCGTTTATAGCGAATGTCCCCGACAGCCTGACCGTTCCGGTGCATAGTTCGGCCGGTGTGGCGGCGCCCTGCTTGTTGCCATCGCTTTGCCCTCCGTGGGATTCGCCGCATCCGTCGCCGACCGCGAAGATTCTATTCGTTCCGCTGTAAGCATAAGTGCTGTCCTGGTTAAAGTTCCTGACGCACATCTTCGCGGCCGTTGCCATTGTCGGCGCGAGCGCCAGAATCGCGATAATTTTTTTCATAATTTTTCTCCCTGTTTTGATTTTTGGGCAATGCCTTCTCGCGGGTGTTCCCCTCCAAAGGAGGGGAACACCCGCGAGAAGGCATCGCTTGCGTCGGGAAATTTGTAATCGGTCGGGCGGGTTCGAAAATCATATCTATGAATGATTCTGCACGGATTGCTCACGCACAGCCCCCCGACCATAACGGGGCCGGTCGCATTGACCGGGCGGCATAAAAAAAGACCGCACGCGGTCAATATTTTATGCGCGGATTACGGCGCAAAATGCGCGCCGCATAGATAAGAGCTTTCGACAGCCCGAACGCAAGTCTCCCAACTTGGTTCCCGGTGATTATAATCTTTCGCATTTTTTTTGTAAAGGGAAAAAAGGACTAGGATTAGGACTAGGACTGGCATTCATTATAGCGATACAACGCGATAACAAGTTCCGCCTAGTCCTAATCCTAGTCCTAGTCCGCGACTTATGATATAATAGCGTTATGAAAAAAATAGGCATCATTGGGGTCGGCAGCGTCGGTGGGGCGATAGCTTCGCGTCTTGTGGCGTTGGAAACGGCGCGCGAGATTGTCTTGATTGACACCGACGGCGAGCGCGTTCGCGCGGCGGCGATGGACCTGATTCACGCGGCCGCGTTCGGAACCGGCGTCAAAATAACCGCCGGAAAATACCGGGATTTATCGGATGCCGATGTGGTTGTTATTTCGGCGGGCGCGAATCAAAAGCCCGGTCAAACGCGCGCCGATTTAATCGCCGCGAACGCAGGCGTGATGATCGACATAGTTCCGAAAATTATGGCCGCGGTCGACAAACGCAAAGTGAAAATCGTCGTCGTATCGAACCCGCTGGATTCAATCGTGATGGCCGTGCGGAAATTGTCGGGGCTGCCGCCCGAGCGCGTGATTGGCACCGGCACGATGCTGGACACCGCGCGCCTGCGCGCGATGCTCGGCGAAGTGTTCGACATCTCGCCCGCGTCGGTCGGCGATTTCGTCTTGGGCGAGCACGGGGACTCGTCGTTCGTTTATCTGACAGGCGCGTTAAAAATATCGGCGACGAACAAAAATAAAATAACTCTCGCCGTGCGCAACGCGGCCTATGAAATCATAAAGGGCAGGGGGGCGACCTGGGATGGAATCGCGGCCGCCGCGACGGATTTAATTCGCGCGATATTGAATGACGAGCGCCGGGTCCTGCCGGTCAGCATTGTGGACAAGCGCGGCGTCGCATATTCTCTGCCGCGTGTCGTCAGCGCCGCGGGAGCAACGGAAACAATGGCGCCGGATTTCACGGCCGCCGACCGCGCCGCCCTTTCCGCCAGCATCAACGCGATAAAGAAAACTTACAGAACAATTGAATAGATTATTAAAGTCCCCAATCCTTGACATTGGAACATTGCCCGATGCAGGTCTGGTTGTATATGGCGCCGCCGGGCGCGTTGATGACTCTGCGCTTTGGCGATGGATAGACCCTTTGGCAGACGCATCCCTCCGTCGAGTTTCGGACCGCATATCCGAATGTCGTCAGTTTGTCGCAATCTTTCAGCATATCCATTTCGGTGTTGTCCGTCCAGCCATAGCCTTGGCAATCGATTCCGGCAAAAAACATTCCCGATAAATCATCCGTCATATTGGATGCTCTGATAGCGCCGTTGGAGTTGGAAAGGTCGCCGGATCTGTCCAGAACGCAGAGCTTTGCGGCGTCGGCTTCGCCGCCGCCGGTAATGAGCAATGCGCAGTGAGCAATGAGCAATAGGATTTTGTTATTGCTTTTTCGCGCGTTTCCATTGCTCATTGCTAGTTGCTCATTGCTAATTTGATTTTTCATATTTTTCTCCCTGTTTTGTTTTTGCGACGGGCCTTTCGCGTGGTGTTCCCCTCCAAAGGAGGGGAACACCACGCGTCCGGCACGGCTTCGTCGGGAAAATTGGAATCGGTCGGGCGGGTAAGAAAATCATATTAGGAATGATCCCGTGAAGATTACTCTGCACGGCCCCCCGACCATAACGGGGTTTGTGCGCAAAAAAACGGCCCACGGGCCGATGATATTTTGCGCGCGGATAACGGCGGGAAAAGTCCGCCGCCTAATATGGGTTTTCTTAGGACCCGAACGCAAGTTTCCCAACTTGGTTCGACTGCATTATAAATAATTCTGATTTTTATGTCAAAGGGATTTTTAACGACTAGTGACTAACGCCTAACGACTAACAGATGTGCGCGCTTCGCGCGCGCCGATATTAGTCACTAGTCGAGAGTGTTAGTCGTTAAAAAATCCTCACCTTCCCAAATAATCCGCATAATGCATTTTGTGCGCGAAGGGAACAATCGCGTGCAGGACCGCCTGGCGGATTTCCAGCTCTCGGTTCGTCGCTCCGTTGGTCAGATACGCCAAGGCGCCGCCGACATCCGCATAGTCCGGGAACGCCTGGCGCATCGCGCGGCTGAGCGACACTCCGGCGCGGATCAGATCGCACACCGCCCGCGGCAGATATGCGCCGCCGCCGCTGCCATAGGAAAATTGCCCGGCTGCGTTTCGGACGCAGACCCAGTCGCGCATAACGAACAGCCCCGTATGATCCGAGGACGGCTTCAAGCCGCTTTCGATGCCGACATAATAGTCGAACCCCGGGCAGTTGTTGCAGAGTATCAGCGACCGGTTCATCGCTCCGGCGCGGCTTTCTCCATCGGATTTCGGCTGGCGCGCAACGCCGCTTGGGACGGGGCGGCCCGCGGCGGACACATCCGCGCCGAATATCGCGCGGAACGCGCCGAGAGCCCCCGCAACCTTTGCCTCGTTTTCAGTTCCGACGATTATTTTCATAGCAGAATCTTAAACTTTATTTTCAGAAAATAAAGGAAATAAAAATCGCCCCGTGGGGGCGATTTATCAGAATCCGAAAACCATTCGCTGTTTGGACTGGCGGCGCTTTTCGTTGCGCACGGCCTCTTCCTTTTTTAATTTCCGGCGGGTCGTCGGCTTTTCATAGCGCTGTCTGTCCTTCATTTCCCGATACAGGCCTTCTTTCTGCGACTTGCGCTTGGCAACGCGCAGCGCCTGCTCGACATTATTGTCGCGGACCAAAATCTTAACCATAGTTCTTCACCACCTTTATTGCCGGGGATTATAGCAGGCAATCGAGGATTTGCAAACTTTATTTATTTAATGACTAATAACTAATTACTAATGTCTAATTACTAATTGCCGCTCATTAGACATTAGTAATTAGTTATTAGTCATTAGTCATTAAAATCTTTTTACTCCACCGACTTTATCGTTCCGGTGTCCCCGAAATAGACCTTCTCGGTTCCGTCCCCGATGCGGCATTGCATTTCGTCGCCGCTCTGGCCGCCCGACAAATATCCGTTCGCGTTTTCGGCCGAGGCGTGAACGCCGATAACAATCGCGACATCGTATTTTATCCGGTTGCCGCGCGCGCCGCCCTTGGCTGCCGCGAGCTTCAAGGTGCGTCCCGCGGCCTCGGCCGCGACCAATTTCTGGCAGTCCGGGTCGTTGTTCACCGCATCCGTCATGGCCTTGACCAGGCCGTCGGAGGCGTCGTAGACCGACACGCTGACCCATTCGCTTTCGACGCTGCATTTGGCCTTGATGTTGTTTTCCCGGCCGTCCATATCCCCGGAGACTTTGACCTCGGCCCGCGCGGGAACCCCGCCCGCGGTTATGCCGAACAATTCGGCGCCGCAATTGAACTCGGTCCCGGCCGCGATGAAGGTCTCGCTGCCGAGGGCGGTGTCGCCGTTATACGCCGCGACCTTGACCATACATTTCTTGTCTTCCCATTTCGCATTCGCACCCATGGCTTTGCAGGCTTTTTCGGCCGGGTTTTCAGGCGCGGCCGGCGGGGCCAATTCGATTCCGGCCGCGCGCAAGGTGGGCTTGAATCCGGCGCGGGCGCCAGCGCCAAAGGGATTGCCGGACGCGGATATTGCAACCGCGCTGGTTGCGCCGACTCGCGCGGCTTCCGTTTCGGCCAGCTCTTCGCTCGTCACGGCGGCGACCATTTTCGGCGCCGCGGCCATGCCGCGCTGGTTCTGCATTCCGACGCGCGCGACTTCGGGGGCCGCGGGATCGGCGGCGAAGGCCGCGCCTGCGAAGAGAACAGAGAACAGAGAACAGAGACCAGATTTTTTCCATTTCGTATCTTTTTGTTTCAACATTACGCGCGGCGTTCCCCTCCTTTGGAGGGGTGCCCGCCGA
>JAISGC010000061.1 GCA_031263295.1 Rickettsiales bacterium | reverse complement strand
TCCCGCGAAGGCGGGAATGGGGCTTTAAGACTTATAACGGAAAACTTGTTTCAATCTCAAAGAAAATTGGGAAAGCAAGTAGTGTCTGAATGTAAGGTCTAGAACCCTATTCCCGCTTTCGCGGGAATGACAAAAAATCTTTTGGGTCTGCGACCCCAAGATTTTTTGTTTAGGTTTTGTCAGTGCAAATGTGAAACACCACCCCGCCCGGCTTCGCCGGGCACCCCTCCAAAGGAGGGGAATACCTGTCGTCACACCGCCCGTTTCGCGCACGCGGTGAAGTCATGCCCGCGTTCTTTGTAATTTTTATACATATTAAAACTCTGCGCGGCGGGCGACAATAAAACGACGCCGCCGTCGGGCAGCGCGGCGACCGCCGCATCGACCGCCTCTTGCATCGATGCGCCGACCATTTTTAATTTCGGGCTTTCGATAAGGCGCCCCGTATCCGGCAATCCGACGATAATCTTCACGGATTTATTCACGGTTAAAAACTTCGACAATTCGCCATAGTTCGCGCTTTTATTATCATAGCCTCCGACGATAACCGCAATCGGCCGACCCGCAAAAGCTTTGACGCCCGCGATGACCGATTCGGCGACGGTCGCGATGGAATCGTTGATGAAAAGCCACCTGCCCTTTTCGTGCACTTTTTCGAGACGGTGTTCAATCGGCTTGAAGTCCGGCATTGTCGCCAGCGCCGCGACCGGGTCGAACCCAAGCTCGCGAACAATCTCCAACGCGCCGGAAAGATTTATAATATTGTGCTCGCCGACGACTTGCAGCATAGGCAGCGGCAATGCGGTCCGGTAATAGAACCTCGCGTTCGGCAGCGCCAGCGATTTCAGATACTCGTCGTGCCCGCAGAGCAGCGCCAGTTTCGCGTGCGGAAGCAGCCGCAGTTTATCCCGCTTGTAATTTTCATAGTTCTGGTGCCAGTCCAAATGCGCGGGCGAAATCGAGACGACCTGCACGATGTCTGGCCAGATGTCGTCCAAGGATGCAATCTGAAAGTTCGATAATTCGAGCACCACATAGTCAAGTTTCTGCCCCAAAAAGTCCAGCGGCGGCGTGCCGATATTTCCGCCGAGCCCGACCCGTTTCCCAAGCCGCCCCAGCATAAACGCCAGCATAGACGCGGTGGTCGTTTTGCCCTTCGTTCCGGTTATCGCAATGACCGGCGACCGGCCCGCCCACTCGCTGAGAAATATATTCATCAGCTGCGTAAAGCGCACGCCGCGCTTTGCGGCGGCGATGTATTCGGGCTTATAGATGCTGATGCCCGGCGCCTTGACCACGACCTCGGCATCGTCGGGGATAACATCTTTTTCTATGACCCCGAACGGCACGCCATGCGCGCGAAAGAGCGCCGCGACCGCATCGCCCTCGACGCCCGGGATACCCCAGATATATGTCTTTTTTCCAAGGAAATCTGCGACTTTCATATTGGAATCATAGGCCTATTTTCCGGTCCTGTCAACCGCGGAATATCTCCCTATTGAAATCCCAAATCCGCGCACTATATAATGGTCAACAAGATGTCAGCAATATTGGCCTGAAAACCGCCCGCCCTATTCTGGGGCGGGTCGGGCCGAGAGGTTATCATGGAAGAAAAAGAACTTGCACCATCGGAAGCATTAAAAAAATACACCGCCGACTTTACCGAGATGGCCGCCAAGGGCGCGCTGGATCCGGTCATAGGACGCGACGATGAAATCCGCCGCGCGATTCAAGTTTTGTCGCGCCGCACGAAAAATAATCCCGTTTTAATCGGAAATCCCGGCGTCGGAAAAACCGCGATAGCCGAAGGCTTGGCCGCGCGCATTATCTCGGGCGATGTGCCCGAGTCCCTCGCGAACAAGCAGCTCTTGTCGCTCGATATGGGCGCGCTGTTGGCTGGCGCCAAATATCGCGGCGAGTTCGAGGAACGCTTTAAGGGCGTCCTGAACGGCATCAAGGAAGCCAACGGAAAAATAATTCTATTCATCGACGAACTCCACACGATGGTCGGCGCCGGCAAGGGCGACGGCGCGATGGACGCGGGCAATTTGTTAAAGCCGATGCTCGCGCGCGGCGAGCTCCATTGCATGGGCGCGACGACGCTTGACGAGTATCGCGAATACATCGAAAAGGATCCCGCGCTCGCGCGGCGGTTTCAGCCCGTGTTCGTGGACGAGCCGACGCTCGACGATACGATTTCAATCCTGCGCGGGCTTAAAGAAAAATACGAGCAGCATCACGGCGTGCGCATCTCGGACGCGGCCTTGGTCTCGGCGGTACGCCTGTCCGACCGGTATATTTCCGAGCGCTTTTTGCCCGACAAGGCGATTGACCTGATGGACGAGGCCGCGGCACGATTACGCATAGAAGTATCGTCGCGGCCGGAAAAACTCGACGAGGTTTCGCGCCGTTTGATGCAGCTGAAAATCGAGCAGTCGGCGCTCAAAAAAGAAAAGGACGCGGAGTCCAAAAAGCGCCTGGTCGATCTTGAAAAAATCATCGCGGCCGCGGCCGAAGAAGAGGCGAAATTGTCGGGTCAGTGGCGCGCCGACCAATCGCGGATGAAGGAATTGTCCGACGCGATGGCCGCGCTCGACGGCGTGAAAAATGAAGTCGCCGTCGCAATGCGCGCGGCCGATTTCGAGCGCGCATCGTCGTTGCAATACGGCAAGATTCCGGAACTCGAAAAGCGCATCGCCGCGCTTGAAGACAATGCCGCGGCCGCGGAATACAAAACGGTTCTGCCCGATCACATTGCTGCGGTCGTCTCTAAATGGACCGGGGTCCCCGCCGACAAACTGACCGGCGACGAGCGGCAAAAACTGCTCGGCATCGAAGACGCGTTGCGGACGCGAGTTGTGGGCCAGGATGCGGCGCTCTCGGTCGTCGCGCGCGCGATTCGCCGCAACCGCGCGGGCCTGTCGGATCCGCATCGGCCATACGGCTCGTTTATGTTTTTGGGGCCGACCGGCGTCGGAAAAACGGAACTGGCCAAGGCGCTGACGAACTATTTATTCAACGACGACGCGGCGATGACCCGCATCGATATGTCCGAATACAGCGAGCCGCATTCAGTCGCGCGGCTTATCGGCGCGCCCCCGGGATATGTCGGATACGACCAGGGCGGCGCGCTCACGGAATCGGTTCGGCGGCGGCCGTATCAGGTGCTGCTGTTCGACGAAGTCGAAAAGGCGCACCCCGATATTTTCAAGGTGTTTTTGCAAATCTTGGACGACGGGCGATTGACGGACGGCCAGGGCCGCGTTGTCAATTTCACGAACACAATAATTGTGATGACCAGCAATTTGCGGGACGACGCGGCGGTGAAAAAACACTTCCCGCCCGAGTTTATAAATCGTGTCGACGAGTTCGTCTGGTTCAATGCATTGACGATAAAAGAAATGCCCGCGATTGTGCGCATACAATTAAAGCAATTGGAGCGGCGGCTCGCCGAGCGGCGCATTACTATGCATATTTCGGACAAGGCTGCGGAATGGATTGCGGCGAACGGCTTCGACGCGGCCTATGGCGCGCGGCCCTTGAAGCGATTCATAATGACCGCGGTCGAAGATCCCATCGCCGACCGCATCCTGTCGGGCCTTCTCCCCGACGGCGGAATCGTCGCAATCGATGTGAAAGATAAGAAACTTGTGATTGAATAATTTAACGACTAACTACTAACGACTAGTGACTAATATTAGTCGTTAGTCGTTAGACACTAGTCACTAAAACTATACTTCATTTCCAAATGATTCGGCTTGTAGTTTCCATTCATTATGGCGATGGTGTCTTCGATTATGACCTGCTCTTCGTTCGTCGGAATCATAATGATTTTTATTTTCGATTCCGGCGTCGACAGAATGGTCTCGCCGTGGCCGAGGCGCGATGCGGTCTTGGCGTTCAGCTCCTTGTCCAAAACTATGCCGAGATTTTCGAGGCCTTCGCAGATTTTTTCCCGGATGTAAAAATCATTTTCGCCGACGCCCGCGGTGAAGACTATCGCGTCCGCGCGGCCGAGTTCGGCCAGATACGAGCCGACATATTTCTTCGCGTTGTTGATTTCCATCGCAAGAGATAACTTGCAGAAATCGTTCGCCTCTTTGTTGTCTTCCAGATCGCGCCGATCGGTAAAGCACTCGGTTATGCCGAGATGCCCGGACTGCTTGTTCAGCCAGGTGTTCATCTCCTTGGTGTTCAGCCCAAGCTTGTCCATAACATACAGCACGACGCCCGGGTCGATGTCGCCGGGCCGCGTGCCCATCATCAGGCCCGAAAGCGGCGTCATACCCATCGAAGTATCGACGCAGACGCCGTTGCGGATTGCGGCGGCCGACGCGCCGTTGCCGATGTGCATCGAGATTATATTGCAGTCTTTGGCGGGCTTGCCCAGAACCGCGGCCGCGCGCTTGGAGACATACAAATGCGATGTCCCGTGAAAGCCGTATTTTCGCACGCCGAGTTCGGTGTACCACGCGCGCGGCACTGCATAGCGAAAGCTTTCCTCCGGCATCGTCTGGTGGAACGCGGTGTCGAAAACCGCGACCTGCTTCGCCGCGGGAAGAAGCTGCCGCGCGGCGACTATGCCG
>JAISGC010000015.1 GCA_031263295.1 Rickettsiales bacterium | reverse complement strand
GGTTATCGGATATGTCGTTTTGCACCAGCACCACTCGCCGCCATCGTCAAGCATGGGATTAGCGCCGTCCCAGTAATAACTTGTCGAACAGATTCCTATGCCGCCGACAAAAATGTTGTTGCCGCAAAGTCCGGCGGGGGTCGTCCCGGCGCTTTCCGCGGCATATTTAATCTGGTCCAGCGAGCCTCCGCCGGGAGTTTTGCATCCCGGGCCCCAGGCCCAGAGCTTGTTGCCGGTGTTCACCGAGCGAGGCCCGGATACTTCTCTTACGCACAGCTTCGCGGCGGGCGCCGTCGTCGCCGCGAGCGCGAGCAATATCAAAATCTTTTTCATTTTTTTCTCCCTGTTTTGTTTTTTACGCGATGCCTTCCAGCGGGTGTTCCCCTCCTTTGGAGGAGAACACCGCGCGGAAGGCATACATTCGTCGGGAAAATTGTTAAAGGGTCGGGCGGGTTCGAAAATCATATCAAAGAATGATTCCGTATGGCTTGCGCAATACGGCCCCCCGACCATAGCAGGGTTGGCGCGCAAAAAAACGGCCCACGGGCCGCAAAGATTTTGCGCGCGGATGACGACGCGATAAGACGCGCCGCTTTGATAAGAGCTTTCGACAGCCCGAACGCAAGTTTCCCAACTTGGTTCTTACCTATTATATATTTTCTGAAAGGTAGGAGCAAGATAATTTTAATGACTAATGACTAATAACTAATGACTAATTACTAATAAAATGCCGCTCATTAGAAATTAGACATTAGTTATTAGTCATTAGTCATTAAAAAGCCCTTGCTTTCAATCTCAATTTATGATATACTCCCGTTATCAAAGATGAAATTGTTTTCCGCGCCGTGGCGCGGTTTTTTCGTCTTTTTCAACCCATAATATAAGGACAGAGAATGAACCAGACGCAACCGATTCAGTCGGAGCTTTTTCCATTGTCGCCGCGCGCGAGACCCGCGCACCGCCGGCCGGAACTTAAACTCTTCGTGAACGAAAACGACGGCGCGATAGCCGAGCATCGATTGGCGCGGTGCGTCTATGCCGAGACATTGGCGGCGTCCTTGCCCGCGGTCGAGGCGCTCTGCGCCATGGTGAAAAACACCGGGCGGCCGATTGCGGAAATCGCGCGGGACGAAAATGTCTTCGAATCCTTGCGGCGCGAATCGGAACGCCACGCGGCCCTGCTGGTCAAATACGACGACATAGGATTGGAGATGTGTCTGCGCGCGGTGCGCCGTATGCTGTGCGGCAACCTGCCCGATCTTACTCGCGGCGCGACGCGATTTCATCGGGACGACCAACTGCCCGAATGGGCGACCGCGTTGGGCAGCATTGCAGAAATCGGGAATCTGTTGTTTTATATATAACGAGAGAATCCAAAGCAAATCACGAAGTGATTTGTCATTCCCGCGCAGGCGGGAATAGGGCTTTAAGACTTATAACGACAAACTTGTTTCACATACAAATGTAAGCGTGAAAGCAAGTATGTTGAAAGGTAAGGTTTAGAGCCCTAGCCCCGCCTGCGCGGGGCTGACAAAAAATCCTTTCAGGATTTTTTGTTTTGGTTTCTTATAATAAATAAAGAAATAAATTATGAAACTACAATCACTAATCTCCGGCGGGCAGCTGGCCGGAAAGAAAATATACATAATGGCGGCGACCGGAATACTGGCCGCGCTCGGCGCGTATCTCGCGGGCGACGCGGACTTGTTCGGAACTGCCCAGGCCGTCTGGCCCCTGGCCGCGGTCTATTTTTTGCAAAAAGGAATCAGCGATGGAAAATAATATCATCCCGGAAAAGTTCGCGAACGCGGACGGAACCCTCAACGGCGAGGCTTTGCTCAAATCATACGGCGAGCTCGAAAAGAAAATCGGCACAATGATAAATGTGCCGGGCGCGGGCGCCGACGATGCGTCGCGCGAAAAGTTTCTGCGCGCCATCGGCGTGCCGGAATCGGCGGACGACTACGAGATAGCGCCTATGTTCGCCGACGCGCCCGACATCCGTTTGCGATTCCGCGAGATGGGCCTGACCGCGACGCAGGCCGCGGGCGTCTGCAAAATCGCCGAGGAAATGCTGGCCCCCGCTATCGGCGGGATTTCGGAATCGCGCGAGATGGCGGCGCTTTCGGACTTTTTCGGCGGCGAGGAAAAGACAGCCGCCGCGATGAAGGACATCGCCGCGTATGCCGAAAAAAAGCTGGACCCCGCGGCGCGCGAAACCCTCGCTTCGACGGCGGCCGGAATCCGCACCATATATAATATGATGAAGGCCGACGAGCCCGGACTCGCGACCGGCGGCCCCGCGGGGGACGGCCCGAACGAGGACGATCTGCGCCGGATGATGCGGGACCCGAAGTATTGGCGCGACAACGACGCGGAATATGTCCGCGCCATCGAGAGCGGATTTAGGAAATTGTATGCGTAAGTTTCCTGCCCCCATTTATGGGGGCGGGATAGAGTTGCTTGGTTTGCGAAGGGTCTTTGGACCCTGCGCAAACCCTAGCAACTCTTGGGTGGGGGCGAATCTGGAACAGACCGGCCCCCACCCAAGATTTTCTAATCTCGCGAGCGTTGCTCGCTCGATAAGAAAATCTATCCCGCCCCCGCAAGCGGGGGCAGGAAAAAATACCCGCACATTATTTCCCTTGCATCGCACGCCGATAATTTTATAAAATGTCCGCAAGAGAGAGGTGGAATCAATGGCGAAAAATAAAATCTCATGCGCGTTCGGATGGGTTATGAATATCGGGCGGGCCGTCGGCGCGCGGCGCGTGCTGTTCGTGTGGAGCGCGATGTGCGTCGCGGTGTCGCTTTACATCGCGGTCGCGAACGGCCTCGCGCAGTATCAGGGCAACTTCATAGTCGATATGAACACATTCGTTCTGACCGGAATACTCGGCGCGCTGATGATGTTCCTGAAATTGTTCTCGCCGATGCTGATAATCGTCATCGCGACGAAGCTGATTTTCGACTGCGGCGGCAAGCATCTGGGCCGCGCGAGCGAAACATTCAGGCTTTCGTTCTTCTCGTCCGCGACAATCGGCGTCATCATCGCCGCGCTTTATTACCTGAACGCGGGGCACATCATAGGAAGCAACCCGAGCCTCTATTGCGGCGCGGGCGACATCTGTCTGTTCAGCTGGAATATGCTCGAAATGGCGGGCAAGGTTTTCCTGATTTATTTCGCGGGATTCTTCGCGCTGTTCCTGGCGCTCCGCGGAATCTACGAGCATATTTCTTATCCGCTTGAAAAGCGAGTTTGAGTTCGAGTTGGAGTTTGAGTGAAGCCTGCGATGGCGTTCGTTTTCAATAAAAAACGCATCCGCAAGTTCCACTCAAACTCCAACTCAAACTCCCACTAATTTTGGACAATCCCGAAAGGGATCCGAATAAAAACGGGCGCGGCGCCATCGGCACAACCGCGCCCGTTTTTTGTTTAGGACTAGGACCAGGATTAGGACTAGGTGGAACTTGTTATAACGCCGATGCGCGACAACAAGCTGCCCCTAGTCCTAATCCTGGTCCTAGTCCTTTTTTATAAACAATAATCAACTTAAAAAGAAAGGAGTTTGCGATGTCCGATTCGATAACGCAGGCGTTTGTGAAACAGTTCGAGGCCGATGTGCATCTGGCATATCAGCAGATCGGAACGAAATTGCGCGGAACCGTGCGCAGCAAAAACGGAGTGGTCGGCCTGTCCACCGCATTCCAAAAAGTCGGCAAGGGAACCGCCGCGAGCAAATCGCGCCACGGCCTGGTGCCGGTGATGAACCTGGACCACGAGCCGGTCGAGTGCGTCCTGACCGACTATTACGCGGGCGATTGGGTCGACGCTTTGGACGAGTTGAAGACCAACATCGACGAGCGGCGCGTCGTCGCATCGGCCGGAGCCTATGCGCTCGGGCGCAAGACCGACGAGCTGATTATCGCGGCGATGAACGCGGCGACCGCCGAGGTCGGCGGCGCGGCCCTGGACAAGGACCTTGTCTTGGCGGCGGTTGAAAAGCTGAACGCGAACGATGTCCCGGACGACGGGCGGCGCTTTTGCGTCGTCGGCGTCAGGCAGTGGAACCAGCTGCTCGGCATCGAGGAGTTCACATCGGCGGACTATGTAGGCGACGCGGCGCTGGTCAACGGCTTCGAGGTCAAGAAATGGCTCGGCGTCAACTGGGTGCTGCACAACGGGCTGCCGGTCGCGAGCGACGAGCGCGCGTGTTTTATGTATCACGCGAGCGCGGTCGGCCACGCGTCGGGCCAGGATGTCAAGACCGACATCAGCTGGAACGGCGAGCGCGCCGCGCATTTCGTCTCGAACTCGATGTCCCAGGGCGCCGTCCTGATCGACCAGAACGGAATCGTTCGGTTGAAGTGCGGAGAGTAAAAACAGGACTAGGATTAGGACTAGGATTGGAACTTGTTATTGCGTTGTTGCGCTATAACAAGTTCCAATCCTAGTCCTAATCCTAGTCCTATAAAGGAAAAACAATGTCATTCCAAAATAAAAATCTTTCCGTCATCGCCTATGCGAACGGATTCACGATGTGGCACTACGCGGGAACGGACGCTCTGGCGACCATATCGGCCAAAGGATATTTCGATTCGGTCGCGGGGCTGATGAACACGGGCGACATAGTCGTCGTCAACGGCGGCGACACCACGGGATTGCGGAAAATCACCGCGACGAGCCCGGCGGTGTCCGCGGCGGCAGTGTAGCGAAATTTTCCTGCCCCCGCTTGCGGGGGCGGGATAGATTTCGTTGGCGAGTGAAGCGAGCTTACGAAATCTTGGGTGGGGGTTCATCTGGGAAAGCAAAATTATTCCAGAGCATGGGGAGAAAATCCGCCCCCACCCAAGAGTTGCTAAGGCTTGCTTCGCAAGCCTTAGCAACTCTATCCCGCCCCCATAAATGGGGGCAGGAAAAGCGCAGTGCAAAAAAACAAAGGAAAAAATTATGCTCACCAAAATCGACCTGTGCAGCCGGGCGCTGCTGAAACTCGGCGAGGCGCCGATAACAAGTTTTTCCGAAGACACAGCCGCCGCGAAAATCGCGGCCGAGTTGTGCGATATAACGCTGGACGCCCTGCTCTGCCTTCATCCGTGGGGATTCGCGGCAAAGCGGATAGTTTTGCAAAAAACGACCGACGGATTTTTCGCGATGCCGTCCGACATTCTTCGCATTATGGAATGCGATGCGAAATTTGAGGTCGCCGGAAATAAAATATTTTCCAAAGCGGACAAAATCGAAATCGCCGCGATCGCGCGAGCGAACCCGGAAAACTTTCCGCCGCATTTCGCGATGCTGGCCGCGACGCGGCTGGCCATGGAGTTCTGCGTGCCGCTGACCGGCGACCGCAACGCCTTCGCATTGCTGAACGCGATGTGGGAAAGCGAGCTGCGCCAGGCGAAGTTCATAGACGCCGCGGGCCGGCCCGCAGGCGCGATAAAAAACTTTTCACTTATAGAAACGAGGTTCTGATATGCCAAGATTTATGAAGACCCAGAGCGATTTTTCCAAGGGCGAAACCGCGGCGGATTTCTGCGCGCGCGGCGCCGCGGGCGCGCTCGCGCTCCTTCTCAACGCCGAGATAACCGAATCGGGCAGCATCGCCCGCCGACGCGGACTGACCGGCGTCGCCGACCTTCCGGGCGCGGCGGTCCTGGCGTCGTTCGGCGCGGAGTACTTGCTCGCGATAACGGCGAGCGCCGTCCGCGTTTATAAAAACAACGCGCCGGTCCAGACGCTCGCCGTTTCGTGGGGCGTCGCCGACATCGCTGAAATCCGCTGGGCCGAGCGAATGGACGAGATGGTTTTCACGCATCGGGATATGCGGCCCAAGGTGCTTCGCAAATCTGGCGCGGCGTTTGCAATCGCGGATTTTCAGTTCGAGACGAACGCGAACTGGACGCCGATAATTCCGTTTATGCATTACCCGGACACCGACGGAATCACGCTGACTTTGTCGGCGCATTCGAACGGCACGAACTGGGCGACGATAACGGCGAGCGCCGCGATGTTCGGCGCGGGATGCGTCGGCGGCCAGATAAAATGCATCGGGATGATTCTCACGATAACCGATTTCATATCCGAGACCAAGGTCGTGGCATACGGCCCCAATTCGTTCGCGATGCCGAGCGCGGCGGTCCGCGACTGGACCGAATCGGCGTGGTCGGACTGGCGCGGCTGGCCCGCTTCGGCGGCGTTCTTCCAGGACCGCTTGGTCTTCGGCGGATGCCGCGCGTGGCCGTGCGGCCTGTGGTTTTCCAAAACCGGAAAGCATCGGAACTTCGACGCTGGAACGGGCCTCGACGACGAGGCGATTTTCATCACATTGATGTCCGACGCGCAGCAGAAGATTCAGAACTGCGCGGCCGGACGCGACCTTATTGTGATGACCGATTCGGGCGAATGGGCCGTGTCCGCGAACCCACTGACGCCGTCGTCGATTTCCGCGCGCCAGCATTCGTCCATCGGCACCGCGGCCGAACGATTCGTTCAACCGCAAAAAATCGGAGCGGGGACCGCGTTCGCCTCGAAAGACGGAGGCGTCGCCGAAATCGCGCTGGACGAGCTCGGCGAGAATTACGCCGCGCTCGACCTGACGCTGACGGCGCGGCACTTGGCGGCGTCGCCCGTGTCGCTCTGCTGGTCGGCGTCGCGATCGCAATTGTTCGCGGTGATGCCGGACGGAACTATGGCGGTTATGACCAAGGTCCCGGCGCTCGGGCTCGCGGCCTGGGCGCGCTTTGCGACGGAGGGTCGGTTCGCGTCGGCGGCCTGCGTCGGCGGCGAAATCTACGCGGCCGTCAAGCGCGGCGACGCGTGGAGCCTCGAAAGATTCGCAGACGATTCGACCGAGGATTTTTCCTTCCGCGTCGAATCTGCGCCGCTGATTATCGACGGGCATCATCCGCGCCGCGTCCGCGTCAATCGCGCATCGGCCAGAGTCGAAGGCGCGCGCCACATAAAGCTATGCGGCCACGATTTTTATTTCGACGCGCCGCGCGGCGGAGACATCTCCGCGGCGGTTCTCGGGACCGGCGATTCGACCGGGCCGCTTTGGGCCATCGAAAGCTCCGAGCGGCATCCGGTGAAAATAATTTCGGCGACGAGCGAAGGCAACTATGAACTTTAAGGAGAAAATTATGGGACAAATGGTCAGCGACATCGAGCAGGTGTTGAACAACAAACAGGCGCGCGCGGAGGCGAAGAACGCGCGCCAAAAGGTCGTCGAAGAAATCCGCAGGACGGAGCTTGAAAAGACGAGCCTGATAAAAAAGGCCTTGGCGTCGCAGCGCGCCAAGTTCGGCGCCGCGGGCGGCGGGCAAAGCGTCAGCCAGGATGCCGTTCTCGCCAGATTGCGCGGCGAGGAAGCCGCGCCATTCGACGAGCAAATCCGCGCCGCGCGGGAAAAAATCTCGACGATAAAAGCGCCGAAAATAAACCTTCTGACAACCTGGATGAAACGAACACTGAACCCTTAAAGGAATCGATATGAAAACAAGCAAAGAATGCGTCGCGTATCTGAAAGGCTACGAGCGATTCTCGGCGACGCCTTACGACGACGGCGCCGGGGTCATGACAATCGGATACGGCCACGCGATAAAAAAGGGCGAGCGCTTCGATGCGATTTCAGAATCGCAGGCCGCCGATTTGTTCGCACGCGATTTAGAGGCGACCGAAGACATCGTGAACCGATGCGCGCGCAATCTCACGCAGAGCCAATTCGACGCGCTGGCGTCCCTGGCGTATAATATCGGGCCGGACGCCTTCGCGAAATCGACGCTGGTCTCATACCTGAACGGCGGCGCGACGCGGCCCGCGTATCCGACGACAGAATCAGCGTTCAAGGCGTTCGACAAGGCGAGCAATCCGAAAACCGGCCGCAAAGAAACTATGCCGGGCCTCGTCAATCGGCGCGCGGACGACTGGAACATTTACGCAAATGGAAAATACAATGTCAAACGCGGTTGATTTTTTAGATTCGTGGAATGCGCTCTTGGGGCTGTCTACGCCCGCGCATCACCGGCGGATTATGGAATATTTCGTCGGCGCGCGGAACGAAGCGCCGAACCGCGCGCTGCTCTTGGCGTTCCGGCATTCGGGGAAATCGACGGTCGTCGGAGTCTTCGCCGCGTGGGTTCTGCGCAATGCGCCCGAGACCCGCATTATGATTCTGTCCGCCGAGCAAAGTCTCGCGTCGCGGATGGTCGGCCACATCCGGCATATTTTGGAGAACCATCCCGACTGCAAGGATATGCTGCCCAAAATAAAAAAGGAATGGGCCGCGAACAAAATCACAATCGTTCGCCCAATCGGAATCCGCGAGCCGTCGGTCGTCTGCCAGGGCGTGCACGGCAATATCACTGGGCTGCGCAGCGACCTTGTAATTTGCGACGATGTGGAGGTTCCGAACACGACGAACACGGCGATGAAGAGGGAGACTTTGCGCGAGCGATTGCGCGAGTTGGATTTTATAATGTCGCCCGGCGGCGCGATAATCTACATCGGCACCCCCCACGCGGCGGATACGATTTATAAAACTTGACAATGCAATGTTTTCGTCTAATATAGAATAAAATCACTTTGCATTAAAAATTATTAAGTGATAAAATAACCAAGAAGTGAAGGGATTGAAAAATGAAAAAAGATAATAATCTTGTTGATTTTGCCAACGACTTCTATAAAAAAAATGGTATTCCCACAAGTAGTCAGTTGGACCCAACTAAATGGGTAGATCCATTTCGTTTTGGTGGCGGATTTAAGTATGCGAACCATTCAGAACCGAAAGGTACATATTATGCCTAACTGGAATGCTGTCGGAAAAGAAATTTCTGATATTGCACAATCTGGACACCCAGCACCGTTTGATTATGTTCGCGAAAAATATTTGGAACAGCTGTTTAGAGCAACTGATCGGAATGTTATAAGTTATTATGATGCTTGGTTACAAAAAAAAGGCTATCAAGGCGGCATAGATGATGAAGATATAAACGCTTTTATGAGTGTGATTCATGGACTAGATCGGAGAAAGGGACTGTATCTTATACTGCATACACCAGGTGGGTCAATTGTTGCAGTCGAATCCCTAATTAAATATTTGATGAAGATGTTTGATAACGATGTTGTGGCAATAATTCCACAAATATCAATGTCTGCCGGAACGATGATGGCCTGCGCCTGTAAAGAGATTATTATGGGTAAACAATCAAGTTTAGGTCCGATTGATCCGCAGATAAACGGAGGATTTCCATGTCAAGGTATCGTTGATGAGTTCAATTCTGCTTGCGAAGCAATTGAAAAACGCCCAGCAACAACACCAATATGGGTAGAAATGGTATCAAAATACCAGCCATCTCTTATCGGAGAATGCCAGAAAGCAATACAACTATCAGAAAATCTATGTAAATACTTGTTGAAAAATAATATGTTCGCCAGCGCTGCTGATAAAGATGAAATTTCCGACAGCATTGTGAATTGGTTATCCAGCCATAATGAAGCTAAAACACACGGGCGTCATTTTGATATTGATACTTGCAAACGCAATGGACTAAAGATTAGGGATTTGGAATCGGATAATAAATTTCAAGATATAATCTTAACATTGCATCACGCATACATACACACACTAGCAAATACATTTGTTGGTAAAATTGTAGAAAACCATAACAAACAGCGTTTTATCTTTATGGTAAATCAGCCAATGTGAATCACAGCACCAACTGACGAAGGCGCGATAATGCCTCGATGCCGTCTTTGCCGAACATCGGGAGATAGGTTTCGTATTCGGGCATATCGGCCTGTATCTCGGCGCGCAATAAATCCGACGGCGTCGACGCCAGAATCTCCGCGGCGCGCGACCACAGGCGCAATGCGCTGTCGGTCTGCAATACTCCGCGCCAAATCGCAATGAGCGAATCGTCGTGCAGTATGCTTCGCACGCCCGCGGCCCAGCGGTCGCCGAACTCGACGACAATCGGAAGTTTTTTTATCGCAGCGATATTTTCCGCGGTCGGCTGAAAGTTTTCGAGCGCGTTCCGCAATGCGGCGAACTCGGGCCCGTCGTAATCCGCGGCGCCGTGCGGCTGCATCATTCCGTTATACGGCAGCAATTCGGGCTCTATCGAATCGGGCGCGGTAGCGCCGCTGCGAAGATTGAAGATATGCTGGGACAATAATTTTCCGGTCGAGAGTTTTCCGATTTCCGCAATGACCGCGTCGTCGGCCTCCGCCAGAAAAACCGCGTTGACCGCGCGCCAACCGCCGTCTATCGCGAACGCGCTGCGATAGAGGTTCACGAGTTTCTGCGCGACGAGAGCGGTTTTGCTTTTCAATTTTTATTCCATAACGATTTGGACGACCTTGTGGAGGCGGCCCGCGGCGTTCTTTATCATAACGACTTCGTCGGCGGCGCGGCCGATGAGTTTTCCCTTGGCGTCTATGTCGACCAGAACGACGCGCGCGTGCGCGCGGCCGCCGCTCTCTTTAAGTGATTGGAAGTCCTCGCCGATATAAATCGCGAAGTCTCCCTCGGCCGCGACCGCCATCGTGTCGGCGAACAGGTAGGCGCGCGCGGGGAATATCGGCCCGATCAGTTTCGGATTCGGAATCACGGCGTAGATTCCGCCGCGGCCGATCAGCTCGATGGGCGCGGCGATCATTTTTTCGTCGCCGCATTGGAATTGAACCGCGCCCTTGTCGTCGGGCTCGGCGAAAACGGGCACCAGTTTTTTGCGGACCGAATCGTAAATGTTCGCGCCGTAGAGCGCGCCCGAAAGGCTGACGCCCGACAGCGTCTCGCCTGGCACCAGAACCTGCTTGACCTTCTCGCCGGTCTTTTCGATAAAGTTGCCGAGCTCGCCGTCCTTATACATCAAGGATATTTTCTTGAACATCTCGGCCGCGGTCATCTTGAATATTTTTGCGAGCGGCTCGGCCTCGTCGGTGAAAAGCCCGCGCTGGCCGACCTCGATTTTATGATAGACCGAGAGAGTCATCCCGGCCCTCTGCGCCGCGGCGCTGATTGTGATGTCGGCGGCCTTGCGGAGCGCGCGCAAACCGGCGCCGAAGATTTTCAGCCCGTTGTCCTCGTTCGACGACAGGCGCTTTTTCATCTCGGACTGCCATTCCTTCGCGGCGTCGTCGGACTCTTTGACGAAGATGTCGGCAATCTTGCAGCCGAGCAGTTTCGTCAGGGACAGCAATTGATTTTGATTCAATCGCCGGACGCCCTTTTCGATTTTGCTCATGGCGGACAGGGACAGGTTCGCGTCTTTGGCCAGCTGGGTCATTTTGAGCCCGCGCCGCAATCTTATCGCGCGGATGTTGTTCGGAAATATTACTTCTTCGTATGCCATAGCCGAAGGATAGAAAAATATGATTGCTTTTGTCAAGGCAATGCGCGTTTCCTGCCCCCGCTTGCGGGGGCGGGATAGATTTTCTTATCGAGCCAAAGCGAGATTAGAAAATCTTGGGTGGGGGGGTCATCTGGGAAAGCAAAATTATTCAATGGCGCAGGGATAAGATCTGCCCCCACCCAAGATTCGCTAGGTTCGCTTCACTCACCAAGCGAATCTATCCCGCCCCCATGAATGGGGGCAGGAAAAAGCTCTGGAATCTAAAACTCATCCGGTATCGCCTCGGCGGGCGGGGCGTCGGGAACAGGAGCCGCCGGGATATTGTCCTCTGGTGTAGGGGCAATAACCATATCGTCGTCGCAATCACTGAATAAACTATATTCTAATTGGCAGTTCAGTTTTACATCTTTAATAGGCCCATGGCGATTCTTACCAATAACAAGTTCAGCTTTGTTTCGCGCTACTTGCATTCTTTTTTTCCACTCTTCTCCTCGGGGGTCATTATTATTATTATATTTTGTAGATAGATTATCCTCTGGATCTTGGTGGGTAAGATAGTATTCCTCGCGGTATGTGAACATAACAATATCGGCATCCTGTTCGATGGAGCCCGAATCGCGGAGGTCCGACAAAATCGGCTTTTTGGATTTGCGATCCTGCGATTCGACCGAGCGCGAGAGTTGCGACAAGAGCAAGACAGGGACATCTAATTCCTTGGCCAGTATTTTCATCCCACGCGTGATTTCTGAGATTTCCTGAACCCGATTGCCGTCGCGCCGTCCGCCGTTAGATCCCTGCATCAATTGAAGATAGTCAATAACAATCAACGCCAATCCGCCGTTCTTGCGCGCGATACGGCGGGCCTTAGCGCGAATCGACGCGACCGACATAGCTGGAGTCTCGTCGACAATCATGGGAAGATCATTCATAGAATTAGCCGAATTTGATAGTTGCGTCAGTTCAGGATCGCTCAGCCGCCCCTCGCGCATTGCATCCGCCGGAATCATAACTTGTGACGATAAAATCTTTTGCGCCAATTGTGCGCGCGACATTTCGAGCGAGAAGAGTAAGACTTGGCCTTTATAATCGGGATTCGCCTGTTTCTTTCTTATCGCATATGCCGCGTTGAACGCTATGTTCAACGCAACGGTTGTCTTGCCCATCGCTGGCCGTCCTGCGAGAATAATCAAATCAGACTTATGCAGACCATGAGTAATTTTATCCAAATCGCGGAGCCCCGTGGTCAGACCGGATAAGCCCTCGGACTTGCATGCGATCTCTATCTCGCGTAGCGCCTCGGCGAAGGCTGTGCTCGCGGGCTTGGCGTCTTTCGATTCGTCTCCGGTCGCAAGCTCGAACAATTTCTGCTCGGCCTCTTCGATATGATTCGCGGCCGATTTGTCGAGGTCTTCGACGGACGCGTTTTGGACTATCGCCTGCCCGAGATTGATGAGTTCGCGCCGCAAAAAGTTTTCATAAACTATGCGGCCATAAGATTTGATGTCGCCGACGCCGGCCCCCGCATGCGACAATTTATCCATATAATCGGTGCCGCCGAGCGATTCGAGGACCCCGGTCTGCGCCAGGTATTCCCGCGTCGTCGCGACATCGACCGGGATGCCCTTGGCGAAATATTTCTCGGCGAGCTTATAGATTTCCTGGTGCGCCGGATGGACGAAATGTTCGGGCCGCAGGAACTCGGATACATACTCGATGGCGCGGTTGTTCAGCAATATCGCGGACAGGACGGCCTGCTCGGCTTCCAGATTGTGGGGCAGATTGTGGTTCTCCATGTTCGCGATTCCTTTTCACAAAGCATAGGATAAAAAAATGAAAAATCAAGACGCATTTTTGGCAGGATACAGCGAGCTCAAAATCCCGATTATCGATTCGGCGGGCGTGCCAGCGTGGCCCGAAATGTTTTCGGCGGCAAAAATCGAGCGCCTGCGAGAGGTCGTCGGGCCGCGGCACTTCGCGTCGCAGATGATGCTGGACGCAACGCCGATGACGCGCGCGCGATTGGACGCGTCGGCGATTCAATTTTATTCCGACGATTTCGATTGGAGGACGGCGCGGCTCGGCGACAATCTTATAAACGGCTGGGGATTTTATTG
>JAISGC010000099.1 GCA_031263295.1 Rickettsiales bacterium | reverse complement strand
GCCCCGGCTCTCCGACTCCGGCGCACGCCCATAACAAAGCCCGGGCATTATAACCGATTATCGGGCTTTGTAAAGGGGAAATATGGCGCAGGCCGTAAATCGCCGCATAATAAAACTTTACAATCGCCGCGCCCGCGTGCTATGAATGCTATGTTTCCTAGAAATAGGGGGCAAACGGACAAAGTTGGCAGACGGGAGATATAAATGTCATTGCGTTTCAGACAGAAATTAGCGCGCTTTATTTGCTGGTTCATACCGATGCGCCGATGGCGCAACCGCTTCCGCCGGTTCGTTTATATGCCGCGCGTGAGTTTCGCGCACGAGAGATTGCCGCTCAAAAAATCATCGCCGATAAACATCGCATTCTGCTTTGATAAAAATCTGGTCCGGCAGGCCGCGGTCGTTATGACCTCGCTTTTCGAGGTCTCGAAAGACAGATGCGATTACAATATTTATTGCGTGGTCGAGGATAATGTTTCAGAAGAGGACAAACAGTTGCTGCGCGGTTTCGCGCCGAGCGGATCGTCTTTGATATTCCTGAATCATAACTCCGATTTCGATCATGCAAAGCCCGGAAAATTGCCGCGATCCACTTAGTTCCGAATGATGCTGCCCAAGCTATTGCCGAATGTCGATGAAATTATCTATGCGGATGTCGATGTCGTGTTTTGCAACGACTTGGCGGAGGCGGCCGCGCTGGATATGAAGGACAATCTTGTCGCCGGAGTATTGGATCTTACGGCGACCGATTATATAAACGCCGGCTTTTTGATTATGAATCTGAAACAAATCAGAAAGGAAAAGATTTATGAAAAATGGATTTCGGAGGCCGAGCAAAAAGAATTCGAGAAGATGGATCAAGATGTTCTGAACGCCGTCTGCAAGAACAGGATTGTCTATTTGCCGCACAGATATAATTTCAGTCCGAAGCAGATTCTGAATATGAAGCTTTCCGAGCAAGAGTTTCAAGATATGAAATATCATATGGTTATGGTGCATTACGGCTCGTGGATGAAGCCGTGGAAAGAGGTAAAGCCGCGCCTGTCGCATATATGGCAGCACTTTGCGGACAAGACGGGGCTTTTTTAGTAGCGGGCCGCCTATTTTATCCAGTTCAGATCCTTGGCGGAAAATACCAGCCCGTCGGAGATTAGCAGGTGGTCGAGGACCTCGACATCCACCATCGCGAGCATTCTCCGTATCTCGTCGGTCAGCTTTATGTCGTTGGTCGAAAACGAGCTGCATCCGTCGGGATGGTTGTGCGCCAGGACCACGAACCGCGCGTTGATGTCGAGCGCCCGGCGCAGGATTTCCCTCGGATAGACCGCGACGCTGTCGATGGTTCCGATCGCGTGCGCGTCGTCGGTCAAAAGGCGCCGGTCGCGGTCGAGATAGAGCACATGGAACTCCTCGGTCTTTCTGTTTATCGCCGCGATGCGGCAGTAATTCTCCAATTTCTTCGCGTCGTGGAGCAGCGGGTTTTCTTTCAGATAATTTTTGTAATCCGTCAGCATCAATTCATAGAGCGCCTTGATGAATGTCGCGGCGCTTTCGCCTATGCCGGAAATCTCGCGCAAGGACTTGACCGACGCGGTCAGAATCTTGTGCACGCCGCCGTATTTCGCGAACAGGGCGCGCGCGATGGGCTTGACATCGCGGCGCGGAATCGCATAGGTCAGGAGCAGTTCCAGCAGCTCGGAATCGGTCAGCTTTCCCTCAGCGAATTTACGGCGCAGCCGCATCCGGTGGCCCGCGCCATAGACAAGAGGTTTTTTTATGATTTTAGAAGCGGCTGCCATTTGCTTGATTATAGCAGAAAAAGGCGGCCGATAGTTAGCGCTAATCTCTCAACTCTCCGACCGACATCGCCAGCGCCGCGCGCTTGACGAACAGATCGTATTTCGCGGCGGCGCTTTGGCGCTGGGCCGACGCCAGGTCCGCCTGCGACGACTGCCAGTCCAGCATCGTCGAGCGCCCGACCTTATACATTCCGGCGACGATGCGCTCGGATTCCGTCGCAGATTTCAGAAGCGCGTCGGTCGAGGCCAACACTTCTATTGCGGTCTTGTAATTCTGAAACGCGGTCCAGACATCCAGCCGCGCGTCGTCTATCGTGCGGCGCTCGGATTCTTTCGCGCGCTCGTATGACGCCATCGCGATGCGGTCGCCGTAGAGATTTGCAAAGCCCGCGAAAATCGGGACGCTCACCCCTACGCGCACATTCGTTCCGGTTTGCGCCCAGTCCGCATCGGGCGAAAAGTCTATTCCGCCCGACGCCGAAATCGTCGGCAGATGCGCGGTGAATGCTGCATTGCGCGCCCACATAGCCGCGTCCGTTTCAGACGCCGCCGCGCGCACATCGGGCCGCTGTTTCTCGGCGAGCTCGATAAGTTCGCGCGCGTCTTCTATTTCGGACGACGCGCCGAATTCCGACGGCATATCTTTAATTTTTATCGCGGTGTCGGGCGGCATAGACAGCATCGAAAGCAGCCGCGCCGATGCGATTTCGCGCGCGCCTTTCGAGCGCTCCAAATCTGTTTTGCGCTGTGCCAATGTAGTGTCCGCGCGCAAGACATCGGCCCGCGCGACCGCGCCCGCTTTGTATTTTTTCGCGGCGGTGGTCTGTGCCTCTTTCGCGACATTATGTATGTCGCCGTTCGCCTTCAATTCCGCGTCCGCCGTCAAGAGGCCGTAGTATGCGCCGATGACGCCATAGACATAATTCTGCACAGCATTGTCGTATGAAAATCCCGTCGCCTTCCAAATCGACGCCATACGCGATAGGTCGAAATATCTTTTGCCGAAATCGAAAATTAAATATGACGCGGTGATGCCCGCCGATTTATTCCAGGTGTTGTAATCGTCGCTGTCGGTCGCGGCCGCGTTGAAGTTGCCGCTCGCGCTTGGCAGATATTTCGCATACTGCTGATTTTTTTGCATCCTCGAAATCTCGGCCGAGAGATAGGACATTTTCGTCGTCGGATTCCGGCACAGGCCGATTTCTATTATTTCCGACAGGGTGTTTTCGTCGCCAAGCTGCGGGCATTCGTCCGCGCGCGCCGGCGAGCCGCCGGTCGCGAACCCAAGCGCAGAAATTGCTATAAGGATTTTTTTCATCGCTCTCTCTTGTGGACGATTATATCGCAAAAAATCGGGATTGCAACTGGCACTGCCTGGTGGGGTGTGTTTTGATAAAACACACCCTTTTTATTTTTGATGGTCCGAAGGACCTGAAAAAATAAAAAGAAAAAGTTGAATAATTAAATTGCAAATTATCAGAGGGCTCTGGCGAGCCCTCTTCAATTTGCAATTGGTGTTTTTTATCAAAAAACACCCCACCTAGGCAGAACTCGCTGCGGTGCGGGCCAGTTCATCGCACCTGTTGTTCATCGCATTGTCCGCGTGGCCCTTGGTCC
>JAISGC010000054.1 GCA_031263295.1 Rickettsiales bacterium | reverse complement strand
TTGCGGTGCCGCCTTTATCGGATTTGGTCGGGTCCGCGCCTTTCTTTTCGTTGCCGACCGCAATGGCGGATGCTATGCCGCCCGCGATTCCCGCCGCTCCGCCGATCGCGGTTATTATTCCCGCGGCCGCAAGTTTGTTTTTGACATCGGTTATATTCTGCGGATTCAGGCCCTTGCATCCGTCGACGATTTTCTGCATAACCGGAATCATCGCATCGTCGGGCGCCGCAAATTGCAGCTCGGTTTTCTGCCGGTCTATTTCCCGAACCGCCGCGGTGCAGGCCTCCATATCGGCGGCCAGCTTGTCGATGCCGCCGATTCCGATAAATGAAGACACTGCGGCCACGCCCTGGGTTCCGCCGGACGCGAACGCGCCCGCGGTCCGAACATTCCCAAGGAATTGAGACTTCGCGTCCGTCGGAGTCGGCTGCGCCGCGTCTTCGCTTGTAATCTTTTTTGCGATCGCGAGCATTCGTTGATTGTCGCTTTGGTCGTTGGATTCCACAAAGTTTATAAAATCCTTCACCGCGGCGTTTTTCTCGGCGGCTTTCTTTTTGTCATAGTCCAGCTTTATGAATCCGGCGGTTGCGGCGACGCCGCCCGCGACCATACCGACGGCCGCGGCGCCGGTCGAAATCCCGGCCGCGACTTTGAGGGCCGACACTCCGTCCGATATTCCGGCGCATTTGGACCGCGCTGTTTCATAGGACGACGAGTATCCGGCCTTTATTTCGTCGGCCGCGTTGTCCGCGGCGTTGGCGCCCGAAATCATCAGGGCCGCCGTCAGCGCATAGATTGTGGTTTTCATTTTTTAATCCCTCGGTTTTTTTTCAAGACACATTTGGAATTGAGTTTCGTCGAACTTCGGATTTTTCGCGCGCGCCTCCGTTATAACCAGCGCAACCGCGGCTTTGCAGCTATCGGCGCCTATCGCCGGAAGAGACCAGCCTTTTTCCCACGAATACTCGCCGGACGCGAAATCAATCCGGCAGTCGGGCCACCAGGCGCGGAAGACTTTCTTAAAGGCGGCCATACGCGCGTCGGGATTTTCATTCACCCGGCCCGGAAACTCGCTCTCCACCTGATTCCAAAACCCTCCGCCAAAACGCTCGGAAAAGCAATCGTATCGCCATTCTTCCGGCGCGAGGCGATAATACCAATTGAAGGCAATCCGCGGGCATCCGGGGACATTCCATTCATACAGGCCGAACTCTCCGCGATTTGTCCGGCCCGCGCCCGCGCACATGGTTCCGCCCTCGAAGTCGTATGCCGCGGCGACGATTCTCCGCAGCTTGTAATCGCTGGCGATTCCGGTTTTCTCGAAATCGGCGACCAGCTCCGCCATCTCCGGCGTCCCGTTCACCAACGGATTTCCAGCCAGCATCACGACAAGTTCGGACAGCGCCATATTGTTTCTGGTCGCGACCGCCATATTGTATAACTCGGAAAATCCGGCGCTCATACCCCTGCTTATCTTGTCGCCGTTTTGCTTGTCGATTTCCGCCTCCATATTAGAGACAAGCGATTGCAAGGTTTTAAGATAGCTTATGCTATAAGACGAACTGCGGGCCGAGCAGATGTCGCGCGCGTCGCCGGCGCAATAGTTTTTGCCAAGAGCCGCCTGCAAACTTTGACACTTGGCGTAAATCGCCTCGCAATCGGCCGCAATGCCGCGGTTGTTTTCCAAAGCGCGCCGCGCCCGGTCTTGCAGGTCGTCCGCCCGCGCCGAAGACGCGGCCAGAACCGCCAGCGCCGCCGCCATAATTTTTATCATTTCACACTCCCTCTTACTTACGCGTTGATTGCCAACAATACGAAGCATTGTTGGCGGGCTGTTATCAACTATAATTTTGGAAAAATAGTGCGGCGTATTGGATATTCCGCCAGCCAACCCGCCGAAAGGCAGGCGGCTGTTTTTCGACAGGCCTTGTCGTCCAAAATTAGAGGTTGATATACCCCAAGCCGACAAGCGCGCCGACTCGCCCGATATAATATCTCATCGGCCGAAATAAATCAACGGAAAAAATTATCTTGCCTTGGGCGGGCGCAATCGGTATGATGACGGCACCAAAAGGAGAAACTATGAAAAAATTACTGATTGCCGGATTTTCGGCCGTTGCGCTGGTCGCGTGCGGCGAAAAGGAAGTCCCGAACACCAAGGACATAACTCTGTTCTATATGCCGGGCTGCTCGCACTGCCACAACGCGCGGACATTTTTCAGCACCGACAAGGCGTTGAAGGCCGTTTCCATCGAGGAAATAGACATCACGACGCCGGACCGCAAGAACCTGGCGCGCTTTGACGCGCAGCTGAAAAAGTGCGGCAAGGATTCGCGCGGCGTTCCCTTGGTCGTCGTCAAAGACCAATGCTGGCAGGGCTGGTCTCCGGATGTCGGCGGCGAGATAAAGAAAGCGTTGGGAAAATAACTTTATGAAGGACTAGGATTAGGACTAGGTAGAGTTTGTGGTCGTGCAACTGCGCTATAACAAGTTCTGTCTAATCCTAGTCCTAATCCTAGTCCTAATCCTTGATGACCGATTTCACGCTCTTTGATTACCTCTACATAGCGGTTGCGTTCGGCAGCGCCCTGTGGGCTTTCTATCGCGGCGGGGTCTATGAATTGGTCGCGACGATTTCGTGGATTGCGGCGGCGCTGTCCTCGCGCTTCGTGTCGCCCGCGATAAACGATTTCCTGCAAAAGATGTGGTCGCTTCCCGAGCCGACAATCGGGACATTGGTCGCGTCATACTTCATTGTGTTTTTCGGAGTGCTGGTGGTCTTCGGATTATTCAACCAGCGATTGCGCGATTGGATTCAGGATTCGATTTTACTGATAACGGACCGAACGCTCGGCGTCATATTCGGGCTCGTGCGCGCGGTCATAGTTATGGGATTGGCATACTGGGCGATGCTGTGGTATTACGAGGACGCGGCGAAGCCCGCTATGCTGACGGCGGCGCGCTCGCGCCCGATGATGCAGTTGACCGCGGTCAAGATAAACGAGTGGTTCGTCGGCAAGCCGAACAAACTCTTGGAGCGCGATATGACCGGCGCGAAAGAGGCCGAGGATTTATTGAACAACCTTATCAATCCGGCGGTCAAGGCCGCCAGCATCGCGCCGGATAATTCTATGATTTCCGCGCCCGCCGAGGCGCCGACCGAGCCGGTCGAAACGGGCTATAAGGATTCCGAACGCGACGATTTAGAAAAAACGCTGAATCAACTCGAAAACCTGCCGCCAATAGCGGAATGAGGTATTTTTTCGGTCGAATCTTGATTTGCACTATTAAAATTACTATAATGCCATATGAAACCATAAACAGGAGATTTTTATGACAAAAATCAAAATGACTATCCCATCACCTGACGGACAACCAAAGCAAGTCGAAGTAGAGGGAGATATTATTGATGTAAGGTCTCCTAATGAACAATGGTCTGAGTACATTATGGAAAATGGCGATACTCTGCGTGTAAAACCGATATTGGTCAGGGCAGTTCGGTTTCCGTTCAAAGCACCAAATGGAGATCCGGCGTATTCATTAGAAACGACAACAGTTGTGTCGGTTGTGGAAGGGAATAATGGACCCAAATAATAATACCAAAATTTTGATTATCTATGAGCACGGACAAAGTATTGGCCGTGGCAATTATCGTGCAAAATCTATACAGACTGAAATAATAGAACGAGTTCTGAACTTCTGTCATATAGATAGCAAGAAATTGTCGTTGCCATCTACAGATTACCCCGAAATATCATCTGATTCCGAGTTGTTAGCCAACAATATTTTGGCGTTTCTTGTGAGCAAGTATATGATGATCCCTATGCGCATCGGTCCGTCGATAGAAGGCGGAATCGCCATCACTTACAGAAAAAATAATGACTATAAAAAAGAGGTCTTTATTGAGGCTTATAACGGTGGCGCTGGAGTTATTTCTTACTTTGATGAAAAAATCAATAAAAGGGTAGTTCATGAATTCGACAAATTGGGAAAAATTGTTGATCACAACAAAATGTTTGAGAGATTCTCACCAAAAAAGACCATTGCCTGAAAACCTGATTTGTGGCACAAAGAATATTTTGCCGGAAGAGAGATTCTTAAACGAGCATTTATTGTTTCGTTCTTTCACTGCTGACGAATTTGAAGCAATTCCGGATGAAGATGGCAATATTTTGGAATATAAAATTAAAAAAGAGGCTCTGCCTGGCGGCACGCACAGCATATCTTGTAATTGGAGCCTATTTTCAGAACCGCGTGACATTTGGTATGCAAAAAAACCGATTGATTCCGGATGTTATGCCTTGTCCGTTGATGTGTTGAGGGATAAAGATTTCAACTTTATAAGCCTGAAACATTCTCCGATAGTAGCAAATGACGAATGCCCGTTTGATAATTATAGTCATTCTGAAATATGCAAAAAAGACACCGAAGGGAAACCAAGCGATAAAGATTTCAACAAAGCTTCGCAACGACTTAAAATGAGAGAAAAGTTTTATGAAAATGACTTTGCAAAAATAGTTCTTACGCCAGAGATTATTAAAGAGGCCGGTTTAATAGAGGAAGCGCAGTAAATATTTGCATTCCCCAAAAATATATGCCATAATCCGCGGGTCCGCGCACCCTTGGAGGCGCTGGATCCATTGAACAAAGGATAAAAAATGGCGAAAATCGAAATCGCGGCCGCTCTGCGGTCCGGCGTCGGCAAGGGGGCCGCGCGAAAAGTCAGAAACGACAAGAAAATCCCCGCCGTAATCTACGGAAATAAAATCGAACCCGCGGCCATCGAGCTGGACGGACACGCATTCGGCGAAATGATAAAAAAGCCGGGCCTTCGGACGAAACTCTTCGTCATCGATACGGGCAAGGCAAAGGAAAACGCGATGCTGGTCGACATCCAGTATCATCCGGTGAAAGACACGCCGATGCACGCGGACTTCAAGCGCGTCGATGTGGCGATGCCGGTCGCGGTGTCGGTGCCGCTGACGCTGCTGAACGCGGAAATATCGCGCGGATTGAAGATGGGCGGCGCGCTCAACTTCGCGGTTCGCTCGGTCGCGATTCTGGCCAAGGTCGACGACATCCCCGATCACATCGATGTCGACATCAGGGAAATGAACATAACCGACACCCTGCACGGGCGGGACTTGGTTTTGCCGAAGGGCGTGGAATTGGGCCTGCGCCAGGCGGACCTGGCGTTCGTCACCATCACCGGCAAGATGAAGGAAGAAAAGGAAGAGCCCAAG
>JAISGC010000025.1 GCA_031263295.1 Rickettsiales bacterium | reverse complement strand
GCCACCCCTTCGCCAGCGAAGGGGAATCGCGCTCTGGAATCTTATCCCTGTCTCACATTCTCCTCCAAATACTTCATCACATACGCGGGGGGATTCGCTGACTTTATCGCATCCATCTGCGTGAAGACGGAGTCGAGATACACATTCTCCTTGACCAAATTATCGCCGGCGCCCTGCTCGCGGTCGATAAGAACTACGACATCCTCCGCGGCAATGCCCATCCCGCGAAGCGGCGTCGCCGTCTCCATCGTGGATTTGCCCGATGTCGCGACATCCTCGATAATCGCGGCGCGCGTTTTCTTCGGCTCGAACCGGCCGACGATTTCGGCCTTGTCGCCGTGATCCTTGGCGCCTTCTTTGCGCAAAGTCAAGACCGGCTTGTTTGTGTAATCCGCAACCGCATAACCCAGTCCCAAGGCGCCATAGGGCACCGGCGAAATATGAGTGATACCGGGATCCTCGCGAACCTTTTCGGCCATTAAATACGCGGCCGTCTTCAACAACTCCGGGTAAGACTGAATCGCGCGCACATCCCAATAGAGCGGCGACATAGTTCCGTTTTTCAGCATAAACCAATCGCATTCGGCATCGGACTTGTCGGTCTTGGCGAACTTCAAGATTCCATGCTTCAACATATCGTCGACGAAAATATCGGACAGAGGCTTCATATCGTATGTCGCGGACGCCGCGTTTATGGCATCCCTCCAATCCTTCGCGGCCTCGGCGGGCGACCGCCCTTTCAGATATTTTTCGCTCATCAGCCCGCTTGAAATCGGATAGACGGCGTTCGGCCCGGCGAACTTTACCGACGCCAGGTCTCCGCCCTGGCGCCCGAATCCGGGCATCAGCATCCACGCGGTGTTTTCCGGCGCATAGCCCCTCTGCAACTCGGCCGCGCGAATGTTGCGCGCCGATTCCGGCTTGGTGGAGCCGACGACAAATCCGACGCGCCGGACATCCGCGCGACGAACATTCAGCGCCATACGCTGATAGACCCGCATCCCGTTCGCCCACATATCCTGAATCTCGGTGTCCTTGTTCGATGTGGATACCAGCGCAAAGACATCCATGCCCTCGTTCAGATACGGAACGATTGTGTCGGACCAGCCCATATAAGGATTTATCGTGACGATGTCGGGATTGAAATTGCCCTTGTCCGCGGCGGCCCAGCGGCTCTGCGTGTTTCCGATGTCTCCGCGCTTGACATCCAGAATGCGGACCAGGTCCGGATGCGCCAGCGCCGCATATTCATAGATATGCTTCATAACATTGCGGTATGTTTCGGAGAACTCAAAGAACGCAAGGTTGCCCTTCAACCCGGCGACAAAAGGCGCGGCGGCATCAACCGTATCGGTTATCCAGATTTTAAGTTGTTTTTCGGATTTCGCGGCCATCTCCTCCCATTCGGGCTCGTAGTCGAGACCAAGAACTACGCGGGTATTTTTCGCCTTTACTTCGGCGTCAAGTTTCAACATTCCAGACATTTGATTTCCTTTTGTATCGGCTCTCTCGCTCCCGTTTGGAAGAGCATACAAAATGAGAAGACGGATTGCAAGAGGAAAGGGGTAGGGGAAGGGGTTAGGGGTTAGTGTCGCGCACCAGAACGCTTGCAATAAAAATTGAGCATAACAGCAAGTTTCACTAACCCCTAACCCCTTGCCCTAACCCCTCGTATTCTCCAACGCCAATTGTATCGCCAGCTCGAGCGCCGGGCCGCCTTTTTGCCGCCCGCAGGCGTCATAGCCCTTGTGTTTCAAGGTCCGGTAAGAATATCCCGCCGCGCCGCCGACAATCTTCATAAACTCGTGCTTCGTATCGGCCGCAATGTCATAGAGAACGACATAATCCAGAACGGACTGCTCGCGATTGAGCTTTTGCAGCTCCAATTTTTCAAGCAGGTTCAAGTCCCAGTATCCCTCTACGAACAATTGCTTGGACAGCTCGAAAATCTCGCGATTGAAGTGATGGCCGTTGTCGTTTTCGCAAAGCATGGCATATAACGCGCGCTCGCCGACGCCAAGGTCGCGCGCCAACACGGCCTGGTTGTCGTATTTGTGCCGAACGCCCGACGCGATAAGCTTCATCATCGCGACCTTGACCTTGAACGCGGCGCGACCCATGGTCGGGTTGCCGTCTTCGTCGTAAAGCCCCGGGACGACGCAGGACAAAACCGCACGAACGACGCCCGGATTGCGGCGCAGGTTTCCCCGCTTGTCGCGCGCGTTTTTAAGGCAGTAAGTGCGGAATCCCGGGACGGTCGCCCGCGGGTCGATGACCGCGCATTTCTCAAAGGCCTCTTCCTTGGTCCAGCACCAGCGGTTCGGGTCATCGTCGGGAAGCTGCGCCTGCGCCGCAGCCAGCGCCTCGGCCGCTTGCCTCCGTATCAGCGCCCCGTCCCCGTAAGAATACGCCCGCTTCTTTTTCATACCCCAAATTAAAACACAGAAACAAAAGTTTGTCAACTTTATACCATAAACTTGCATTCCGAAAAAACTATGCTACCCTGCCGCACATTGCGCGATTCGGGAGGCGGCCATGAAAGAATATCCACAAACATTGATGGGATACTATCTGAAAAACTGGCGGGCTTTCAGCGGCGGCCTGGTCGTCCTTTGGGCAATTCTCTGGGTTCCGTCATACATCGCGTGGAATATGCAGTGGCCGCTTTTTTCCAAATACTTTATCGCGGTGCTTGAAACCGGCGGCGCGGAGATGGTCGGCCGCGGCCTGGCGCTCGTTATGATATTCGGCGCGGTCTGGGCTCTGCAAAGCCTGATGTGCGTTTTTCGCGAGATGCTGAACCGCCGGTGGAGCGCGCGATCGCGCAATCAAATATCGGAGCACCTGAACGACTATGTCTTTTCGCAGAGCGCGCAATGGTATGGGGACCGGATGCCGGGCAAGATAGGTAATCAAATCGGGCTGGTCGCCGCGGGCTTCAAGGATCTGTTCTATCACATAACCGGCTTCGCCGCCAAGATTGTCATAATGATGGTCGGATTCGGGATGATATTCTCGGTCGACTGGCGCATAGGCGCGATTATGCTGGTCGGCTCGTCGTCGCGGTTGATATGGCTGGCCGTTGTGTCGCGGGGCCTGTTTCGCGCGGACAAGGCATTGTCCGAGGCCGCATCCACTCTGACCGGCCGCCTGACGGATTCGGTGTCGAACTTTATGGTCGTGAAGTTGTTCGCCGCGGCCGCGCGCGAGAAAACGATGATGGGCCCGGACCGCAAGCGCGTGATGGACGCGACAATCGATGCGAAATATAAATCATATTTGCTGTGGTTCGTGCCGGGCCTGATTGAAAATCTTGCGGGCTTCGGGGTCGCCCTGCTCTTGCTGTATCTCGGCGTCGGCGGACATATCAGAATCTCGGACGCGGTGTTTTCGTTTATGATATACATCCAGTTTATCGGAATAATGTGGGACATTTCGACCAGCCTGCCCGATGTGCTGGAAGACTACGCGACGGCGGCCGAGGCGTATAACAAGCTGATTTCTCCGGTCTCGGTTCGGGACGAAGCGGGCGCGAAGACGCTCGCCGTTCGCCGCGGCGCGATAGACATCAGGGGCGTGTCGTTCGGATACGGCCGCGACAGGGGCCACATTCTTCGCGATTTTTCCTTGGCAATCCGGCCGGGCGAAAAGGTCGGGCTCGTCGGCGTCTCGGGCAGCGGCAAGACCACATTGGTCAACCTTGTGATGCGCCTCTACGACCCGAAGAAAGGCCGCATAGAAATAGACGGCCAGAACATCCGCCGCGTGACCCAGGATTCATTGCGGCAAAAGATTGCCTTCATTCCGCAGGACAGCGTCTTGTTCCACCGCACGCTCGCCGAAAACATAGGATACGGCCGCGACAACGCCGCGCCGGGCGAAATCATCGCCGCGGCGAAAAAGGCGGGCGCGCACGACTTCATAATGAAGGCGCCGCATAAATACGAAACCTTGGTCGGCGACCGCGGAATAAAATTGTCGGGCGGCCAGCGCCAACGCGTCGCGATAGCGCGCGCGATATTGAAGAACGCGCCGATACTGATTATGGACGAAGCGACCAGCGCTTTGGATTCGGAAACCGAGCGACTGATTCAGAAATCATTTAACGAAATATCGCGCGGCAAAACGACGATTGTAATCGCGCACAGATTGTCGACGCTGCGCCATATGGACAGAATTGTGGTGATGAGCCGCGGGCAAATCGCGGAGTCCGGCACGCACTCGGAATTGGTGGCGAAAAACGGCCTCTACGCCCGCCTGTGGAAAATGCAGTCGGACGGGTTTATAAATCAGTAGCGCCCGAAACAATTTTTAATTTGACGAAAATTATTTTAGTGTCCATAATATTATTGGAGTAATGAAATGACAGATTATGAGTTTAATAAAACAGTTTTAGATCCGTTCAGAGATGCGGCAAAAGCTATGGCGTTGTTTGGCGTTTCGGCCGGATTCGCCAGCCTTTCAGGGCTCGAAATCCTAAAAGACGCACAAATCGGGCTTTTGGCAGCGACAGCGGGCACAGGTCTTGCAAGTGTGATTTATACCATAGTTGCCCTTAAACAAAAGCGAAAATAATTTATAAAGCCGCAAACTTAAATCAGACATCCCCAAACAGCATCTGCCAGCGGCTGGCATGAGATTGCCTGAACTCGCCGCTTTTAATCATCGCGGCAATTTCATCCTTTGAGAACCACTTGACCTCGGCCACTTCCGACGCCTGCAAGGTCAGCGCGCACGCATCAACATCCGCATTCAGATAATACAGATCGATAAAATTATCGTCGTCGAAGACTGATTTTCTCAGCTGGAATTGCGACGGCCGAACCAGCAGACCCAGCTCTTCGGAAATCTCTTTGGAAATACATTGCGCGCTGTCGTCGCCGAATGCGCAGTGTCCGCCGTGCGTCGCCCACTTGCCGTCTTTAATCGGCGCGGCTTTCTGAATCAGAAACCGGCCGTCGCCGCCCTCGATAAAAACCATCGTGACCAGATAGTATTTTCCATCGGGCCGCTCGCCGCCGCGAAGCATAAACTCGCCCGCCAGCATATTTTTATTCCGGTCAAATAGTTGCAGTTTTTCCATCGCGCCATCTCAATTGCTTTACGATGATAGCAAGATTTTCCCATAATGCAATATGCCTTATGAAGGAAATCCAGGCTTTCGACAAAGATTTGACAAATACATAATGTTGGATTACAAATAAATACTATGAAAAAAGTATCTAAACCCAAGAAAGGATTATTGGAAACCGTTTTAGGCAATAATCAATTTAACTTTGATATTTTAACCCAAAATGAAAAAGATGCCTGGAAATATTTCCAAGATATATGCAAAGCAATCGAATTAAGAAAAGAACAGTTGGTTGCAGATTTATCCCGCGAGTGTTCGGATAGGTGCAGCATGCATATGCCTTATGGGGAGTTTATGGCAGTACAGGATGAGAAAAATATGGCGGTCAAAGAATTGGAAAAAATGTGCGATGAATTTAAGGCGAAAGTATTTGCAGCATTTTCTAAATATGGAAACAATTTTAATTTGGTAAAAAATTTTATAGAAAAAAATGCCGTATTGATTCATTAAACTTAAAACTTGCCAAACTTGATATAAGAAACCCGCCGTGACGGCGGGTTATTTTTTTATCTAGTTGCTTGCGGCATGGCTGCGACGCGGGAGTTTTTCTTGGCCCGTCTATACATTTCCTTCGCTGCGGCTGCCTGGGCAGCTTTCACAAACCGCTGATCGCTCGCGACCCTGCTCTCTTCTATCTCGGGTTCGCTGACAGTTACGCCCCATGAAGAGTCGTGCATATATTGGAACCGTTTTTGGAATATCCTGTTGTCTATTTTCTTTATTTCGTCGGCCACTATCGGGTCAAGCGTTGACAATATCTTCAAGATTTGCTCCCCCCTGTCCATAAGATATTCCAGAGTATTCTCAATCTCAACATACTTAAATGACTTCGTGTCCAATTCATAGAATTTATTGCTGCACACTCTATCAGACATCGTGATGTCAAGTATATTGTATTCGCGATTTTTATGCCACTTTTCGCCCTGCCATCTCAAACTTATAGCGGTGAAGTTTTCCGATCGATCTCTATAAGGAAGCCCCCCGTTGTATTTTTTGACCGTAATTGTCGCAAGTTTATTTCCGTAATCATCTTCGATAAACTTGCTCTGGGCCATTCTTTTGATCTCGCCCAGTGTCCGATCGTATGAGCCCAGACGACTGATCAGAGTCTTTCTTACCCGCATTTTTCTCATATCTTTATCAATTGAACCGAATTGATTTTGTGGCTCGGCTGCGGCGCGAGCATTTTTTATAGACTCATACGCCTTTGACATATCTACTGCTGACAGCAGATTGTCAATCTCGACCTGATTCAGTACATGTGACATACTTGGATCCTTTTTTTGGTTATTTGGTTATCAGAATCATACTATGACACATATTTTTTCTTTTGTCAAGTTGATTATTGCCCGTCATCGGCCTGGGCCGAAAGCACGAATTGCGAAATGTGGTGCGGGCGGAGGGAATCGAACCCTCATCTCGAGCTTGGAAGTTAAATGATTTCACAAGTGCAAAATCCTAAAAAGTCCAAGTTTTCTGCCGATTCCAGCGCATCGCTAATTTCTCTTAAAATCCTGCGGCCTACCTATGGCTAACCTTTTCTGTAAAGCAAGATACAAGATTCTAGGTAAAAGTATGGTGGTGCGGGCGGCGGTAATCGAAACCGCATCCAGTGCTTGGAAGGCACTTATATTAGCCGTTATACGACGCCCGCCAAACTTTTAACTATGGGCGATTATATCTGATTTTTTGCAAAAATCAATCGCAATTTTGGAATTAAAAATTAAAGTTAGGGATTTAGGTATTTTTTTAATGCTACTCCCCAGAGGTCGGATTTTTAATACTCCTCCGCCCTCATTATAGTCAATACCCTACAAGTCTGCTTTGGGTCAGAGGGGTCAATAGAACCAGAAAGCAAATCCGGCGCATAATAATCAATCTTGAAAAAGTATCGGGTTTTCTTAAAATCCAGCGCACCGAATTCGTGTTCCTGATACGGGTCGTTGCTTTCGTTAAAATCCTCGAAACACCCCACTAGACAAAGCAGAGCAAATAAATCTTGATGCGGCATAGCGGAAACGCTGGCGGTTAAAATGACTTTGCCGTGGCCGTTAGGCGAAAAGAGATTATGGCGGAGTTTATCGTTGAGTTCTCGTATTTTTGCAGTATTCATTTTAATTTACTCGGCGCAAACATAGGGCTTGTTCCATTTCCCGACATAGAAGTAGATGTAATAATTAAAACTGCACCAATGGTCGCCGGAATGCTTGGCCTGCGGATATATGGCGCGGATAGTATCGGCCACTATATCCCACAATTCCTGCAATGGGCGGTTATATCGCAAGAAATCCCTGCGCTTGTCCAAATGAATGGGGATTTGCATATAATTTCTTACCCTGCTTTTGCGCAGCGGTTCCGGAAAGTCAATCGGAATGGGCGAACGCATCAATGAAACATCCACGCAATTCTTTAATGGTGTCCTAACCGAAAAGCGGCAATCGGGCAATTTATCGCGCAGTTGGCTTTTTAATTCCTTGCTGAAAAGTTTGAGCGGATCGTATTTCATAATAAAAGATTCACAGCATCAGCGCAGATTTTTAGGCCAATTTTGCCTATTGATTTTCATCCTATAAAGATGTATGCTGACACTGAATCAGCAGAGATGTTGGTTCGGGGCTGTTAGAAGCCCAGATTAGTCGATGCGGTTTCGCATCGTTAGTAAATAATGATGCTACCGCATCGTTATCCCTGACCTTATGGTCGGGGTGCCGCCGGTTATACAATAGGATTCGTCCGAAGACTTGCGGAATCAAAACTAATCTGATTTCTAAACACCCCGGCCACCAGTTTTTGCTGGTGGTCAAACATATCTCAAACAAAAGGAGTTTGGAAATGTCAGATTTCAGATGGGACGGAAAATATCTTACAAATCGTGGTTCTAGAATAGCAGAGTTTGATGGGAAATCTGTTCGCGAACGCGGTTCGAGGGTTCTTGAATGGGATGGAAAATATATCCGCCGACAGGGGAATAGAATTGCCGAATGGGATGGGAGTTATATCCGCATAGATAATCGCAGGGTCGCAGACGAACGGCAAATATGCAAGGATATTGATAATCGCGCCGGATTCTTTGATGCCGGAATGGTTGTAATGTGGGTATATTTGCAAACCGCAGGGGCATAAAATGGCTATTTCTTTCGCGTCGCAATCCGGCGGCAATGTTTACATTTATAACGAAAAAGGTAAGTTGTCGACATACATTGGGGCCGGAACCGGAAAACTCGCCGATTTCAATTCTTCGTCAGTCTCAATCGTATGGGGAAGCCAGATGACAATATACAATGAGAAGGGGAAACGGATAGGTTCGAGAATGTTGTCAACCATTGAAACTGCTAATTTCAAGAAAAGGTTTCTTTAATGAAAATCAACATACGCCGCGGGGCGACGCAAATAGGCGGAAGTGCGGTTGAATTGACCGCGAACAACGGCGAGCGTATTGTCCTTGATATAGGGCTGCCGCTGGATGCAGAAAAGAATACCGCCGACCTGTTGCCGGATATAAAGGGCTTGACCTCCAAGACGCCGGACTTGTTGGGTATATTCATTTCTCATGCGCATCAAGATCATTTCGCACTTGGAAAGCATATTGACCCGACGATACCTGTTTATACCGGCAAGGCGACGGATGCGATTCTAAAAGCCAGCGCAGAATATATCAACAAGGCAAAAGATGCAGGCGTTCCGTTCGAGTTGCCGGAAATGTTTGCGTTCAAGGATGCGCGTATAGTTGACGGATTCAAGAAATACAATGTCGGCGCATTTACGATAATGCCTTATCCTGTTGACCATGCGGCCTATGAATCAATGGCGTTTCTGATAGAGGCGGACGGCAAGCGTATATTTTACAGCGGGGATTTTCGGAATCACGGACGGACGAAAAATAGAACAGAGCATTTGATAGCGAATCCGCCAAAGGACATAGATGTTTTGCTTATGGAAGGCTCGTCAATCCAGCGGTTGAATC
>JAISGC010000087.1 GCA_031263295.1 Rickettsiales bacterium | reverse complement strand
GGTGTTCCCCTCCTTTGGAGGGGTGCCGCCGAAGGCGGCGGGGTGGTGCTTGTAACCGGCAGTGCCATTCTTCGCCACCACCCCGACATTTTGCTACGCAAAATGACACCCCTCCAAAGGAGGGGAACACCTGTCTTACTTCATCGCCGGAATAATCACGCTCGCGTTGTATTTGTCCAAATACCGGGTGCCGGTTATGCAATAGAATCTCGACAATGTGCCCTCGTAATTTTCAAGTTCGGAAATATATCTGGTCTGAACCTCGGCCCGCGCGTTTTGGAAAGACGCCAGCGCACCCACCGCCGCGCCCGAGCCCGCGCCCATCAGGGTCGAGCCCATCCGCGCCTTGTTTCCGAAATCTATAACCTCGCCGTCGTCTGCCGTCTGCGCAAGCGGAACGAAATTTGCGATGGTGAAAAAAACCGCATTGTCTTTATCGCCTATTTTTATAGATTTATTATCATTTTTAGTTCCGTCGGGATTGCGGCCGACAACCTGCGCATCGTTATACTTTCCATCCGCTTTATTTTTCCTGAAATCTTTCAGCTTCGTCCCGAAGAATCCTTCCTTTTGGTCAGCGCCAAGCTCTATCATCGCAAGCATGCTGTTCCCGCACTTGTGTGCCTCTTTGAGCTGCACATAAAAATTGCCCTCCGTAAAGCACCTGCCCAAATCTGAATTTTCGACTTTATAAGAATCGCCCTCATCACCAAACTTGACCAGACACTGGCGCTCGCCTGTGCCTGTGTGGGCGTTGAGCCACGCGGTCCACTTTTCTCCGTTCCCGCCATCCAGCGAATCAGGCTCTATGATCTCGCTTCCATCTCCGGAAATCTTCGGGTTGCACACATTTGATTCGCGTTGCCATACATCCGGATTCGTGCCCGACTGTTTAAGAAAAGTCTTGCTTTTAATGTTATACCATAAACTGCCGGCATCATCTCTCTTGTCCCCGCCGATAACATATCCCCACAAACACTTCCCTCCGTCGCAATCCTTGATAACCAAAATCGCGTCGCCGCCGCCGAGCGTTCCCGCGCTCATATTTCCCATAACCGCGCCGACCGCCGCGTTGGTCCCCGCCGACAGCATAGTATCGCCCGCGACCTTGCCCACCTGCGTGCTTCCGAACGCAAGGCCCCCAGCGCCGACCGCGCCCGCGGCGGTCAGGGCCGCGGTCTTGCCCTTGTCCTGCGTGCCTGCGGCAAAAAACATTCCGGCGCCGCCGACCAATGCGGCGCTGACCGTTTTCATAACCGCATTCTGTTTGTTCTCCGCGTCCATAACCTTTTCGACATCCTCGATGCTCGGCGGATTGTCCGCCGGGAAGATCACATCGCCCGCCGCGGGCAAATATCCCGACTGCGGAAAATCTCCGATATTGCATTTCAGCGTTCCGCCCGCGGGCACGAACGCGACCGCCACAATCTTGTCGTTCGCGCCGCCGTTCACTCCGGCCTGCTGGCCATTCGGCGCGGCCTTCAAGTAGACCTCGGCCAAACAGGTCGGCTTTAATGTGGTCAAGCCATTGCCCGAATCCGGCGCGCCCCATGCGAAGACTCCATTCGGCCATATCATTTTGCAGCGTTCAAGGTCCGCTATGCTGGTCGCGTGATTGCCCGCGCGGATGTCTTTTTCGAGCGTCGCGTCGAGGACCCGCACCGGCAGAGCGCCCGCGTATTGATCCGGCATCGGCGCGTATTGCTGAGCTGCGGCTTCGAGCGCCATAGCCTGTTGAACATCGCGGCCGTATTGCGCGGCGTGCGCGGGCGCGGCAACGGCGGCAAATAAAATTGCGAAAAGTTTTTTCATTCTCTCGGGGGGTATTTTATCATAAATTAGGCAAGAGTGAAAGAGTGAAAAATAAAGGGATTATTCCAGAGCGCGTTTCCTGCCCCCATGTATGGGGGCGGGATAGATTTCGTTAGTGAGCGCGAAGCGCGAACTTATGAAATCTTGGGTGGGGGTTCATCTGGGAAAGCAAAAATATTCCGATGCGCAGGGAGAAGATCTGCCCCCACCCAAGAGTTGCTAAGGCGGCTTCGCCGCCAAGCAACTCTATCCCGCCCCCGCAAGCGGGGGCAGGAAAAGCTCACTTCCTCAAAACCAGCGTCGGCTTTTCGGATTGCAGTTTAGAAAGAGATTCCGCCTGAACGCGGGCGAACTCCGCGGGCGACCAGATTTGGAAACTGCGGCCGCGGCCGACAAATACTGCTTCGCCGTCTATCCCAGCGTGCGCCAACAAATCGGCGGGAATAACTATTCGGCCCGTCACATCGAACGCAAGCTGCCGCGCGTCGGCAAACAGCATCGCCGTCAGCTCGTCCAACTTTGCATCGAAAATGTCCCCGGAATCCGTCGCGTCCGCGAGCGTCTCCATTCGCGCCATCGTCATACCCTCGATGCATTTTCCAGTGAACGAGCGAAACAAAACCACGCCCGCAAAGGCGTCCCCCGCGCAGGCCGCGCGGAATGTAGCGGGCACCGCCGCCCTGCCCTTGGCGTCAACCTTGTTTGCGAAAGAACTTAAAAAAAGCACAGCTTTTTTTAGAGAATGAGAGAATGCAAACGCTCCGCGTTTGCAGAGAATAAGAGAATGGTGTTTGCGACTCCGCAAGTTCCATTCTCTTATTCTCTTATTCTCTTATTCTCTAACTCCCGGTTAGTTTTCCGCAATTTAGCACTCGCACCTATGGTTGTCAATGACATTCTTATATTCTTTTATGGTATTTCGTGGTTTTTGCAAGTTAAACTGCTATGACGCAAGTAAAGTAAAAATAATTTTACTTTTTTACTTGACGGGCGAATCGGTTTTGTTTTATAGTCGCTGTATAGACAAAGGGAATCGCTGTTTTCTGGGAAAAATCCTGAAAAACAAGCAGAGATATAACAAGGAGTTCGCGTCAGAATCGTTCAGGTCGATGCGATTTTCGCCCCGAAGTGTATATCAATACACGAGTGGGCGGAAATCGCGTCGAGATGGGCGATTATCACGCGAACCATAAAAAAGGAGAAAGAAAATATGGCGAGAAATATTAGGGAAATAATGGGCGCGCTGGACAAAGTCCTGAACGCCACGGTCTGGGTGAACGGCGACCGCGCGATAGTGTCTTTGGCGGACGAATTGTCCGTCGGGACCGGCGGCAACGCGCGCGCGATCGAGGACCTGCCGCGGGCATCTTTAATCGGCGCGTATGTGTCCTTGCAAATCCGGTCGGATAATTTCGACATTCCGGCGGAATCGCTCGAAACCGGGGCTTTGGCCGCGGCGGTCAAGCAGATGGTCTTCGCCGAGGCGAAAAAGACGCTCGGCGCGAACGAAGCGCCGATGCGCAAGGTGGCGTAAATAAAAAGTTCAATTTGCAAAGTGCAAAGTTCAATTGTGGCTTGCGAAAGGGCGTAAGAGCATTCGGCAGGCTCCAATTGAACTTTGCACTTTGCAAATTGAACTTTGATTAAAGTTTCCGGTCAATCCGGAAGGTAGGGAGTGCCGGCGGAGCGAAAGCCCGCCGGTTTTTTATGACAAAGCCTGCGAAGCGCGACGGGTCTTCCGCGCGGTGTTCTCCTCCTTTGGAGGGGTGGCCGCGAAGCGGCCGGGGTGGTGCTTCACATTTGCACTGACAAAACCAAAACGGCAACAAAGTTGTCGTCATCCCGGCGCAGGCCGGGATGACGCTTGTTGTTATGTTGTTCATTAAAACTTAAACTATTTTCTTTTTATTTTTTCCGGTCCTTCGGACCATCAAAAATAAAAAAGGTGTGTTTCATCGAAACACACCCCACCAGGCTCTGGAATAATTCTTTCATTTTCAATTTTTTTCTTCCCCAAATCTATGATATAATGCATGCGGATTATCGGAGGGAAACGATGAAAAAGATTTTATCATTGATTGTTGCGCTGTTTGCTGCGGCGGGCGCCGACGGAGCCGACAGATACGGCGCGGAGACCGCGCGCGTCGGCGCGACCGGCCGGATGCCGACCGGATTATTCCCAAGCGCTCCGGCGCCGAGCCAGCCGTCGGTCCCGGGCGCGCCGTCGCAACCGACTACGCCGACGCAGCCCGTCGCGCCCGCGCCGGAAACTCCGGCGGCGCCAAGTTACGGCGTCGAAAATTGCATGACCGATTTGTCGACCTGCGTCGAGAATAATCTACCGAACGGAATCGCCGCGCTTTACAATACCGATATGCGGAACTCGGTCGTCAACGGAATGAACCTCTGCGGCCCGGTCGTCGACAAATGCGTCTATGACACGCGGCGCTTGGACGGCAACAAGGCCTATTACGCGAAGAACGATGTGTGGATCGACTTTAATTCCCGCGTGATTCAGCCGCAGTATTATTCGCATGTTCTGTTCAAGACGGGCCTGACCCCGAACCAGGCCGAGAACACCTGCCGCTTGCTCGATGTGAACGCATACGGCGCGTCGTTCGCGGCGGTCAATAAATCTGGCGCGGTCACGACGGAATATAATCAGAATGTCAACGCCTATAATAATCAGGGCGGCGGCAAGAACAATCCGATGGGGCAATTGGTCAATACAAAGGGCGATGTCGACGCCCAGCGCGGGCACTATGCGCGGTGGGACGCGACGGCGGGCGAATGCCTGGTGCGCGTCGCGGCCTATAACAAGGACGAGCTGATTACGAACGAGTGGTTCGGCGGAATCGGCGACAAAAAGCCGGCCGAGCAGTGGAAGGCGACGGGCAACGGATTCAAATGCGCGAAAGAGACATTCGACTTCAACCTTATGAACAACACCAAGACCGCGGCGCTGGCCAGCGGAATCGGAGTTGTCGGCGCGGCGGGTGTCGGCGCCGGGATAGGAGCGATTGCTGGGCATCAGGCGGGACAAAATGAAGACAATGAAGGCGCGTATGCGAGCGCGAGCATAAAGTTCACAGGAGGAACAACCGGCACAGCCGCCGGCACAGCCGCCTGCACTGAAAATAATATTACAATGAGTATCAGTGTAGACCTTACGCCCGCAGAACTTATTGCATACATTGTTCCGGCAATAAACAATAATGCCGAGTGCCAGAAAATTGTCAGTGCAAGCAAAAGCGGGGACGACACTTTGGTCTTGACTGCGAAAAAGACAGGACCGGCCGGAAATAAAATAAGCTATAACTACACAAATACGGCATCAAATCCAAAGTTATCAACGATAACGCCAAGCGGAAATCTGGCTGATGGCGAAAAAGGCGGCAACTGGTCCGCGGGCAAGGGCGCGCTGGTCGGCGCGGGTATCGGCGCGGCCGTCGGTGTCGGCGTCGGCGGAATCGCGACTGCCATCACCGCGTTCGTCGAGCACAACAATATAAACTGCCGCATCGGGGACAACCTTGAAACGATCGGCTTCGGCAAGAACGGACGCATCAAGTCGTTGAAGGAATACTATGTCGAATGGGCCTTGCGCCTGCCCGACACGGTGATGCCGCAGCAGACCGCGACCGAGTGCAATTCCTGGAACACCGCCTGCGGATCGATAAACAATATCGCCGACTGCGCCCAGGCCGTCATAACCTACAAGCCCGCCGACAGCCAGATTTCGAAGCAGATCGAAACGGCCTGCGTAATCTCGGGCAGCACCTGCGTCGCGAACAATCCCGTCGCGGTGTCTAACGGCGCGTGTCAGTAGTAAGGCGGGTGTTCCCCTCCTTTGGAGGGGTGGACCGCGCCGCGGGCGCGGGACGGGGTGGTGGCGATAACAGGCTATGCCCGCTGTAAGCACCACCCCGCCCGCCGTCGGCGGGCACCCCTCCAAAGGAGGGGAACGCCGCGCGT
>JAISGC010000070.1 GCA_031263295.1 Rickettsiales bacterium | reverse complement strand
CAATAGGCTTGACTTTGGCGCCGGTCGGCACTATAATATAGTCAGAAAGAGAGAGGTTTTATTCTTTCAAGAGTTCCCTGTATAGGGCGACAGCCCCCGTGAAAGCGGGGGCTAAAAATGTAAAAAGAAATAAATGAATAGCGTGCGGCCAGTTTTCATCAGAGAATCGCGTATTTTTATGTGCTTGTTCGAGGCGTGCTTCGATACGAATAAAAACTGCGTCGTAAGAAGCTGCCAAAACATAATTTCCAATATCAAGCCGGAAATCGGTAAAGATCGGCCGGTGGTTGTCGTTCATCGGCATCGCCGCAACAAACTTGCGCTTGTTGTGCCCTTCACAACGCAGGCGCCCACAGACGAAATAGAAAAGACAACTCATATCCCAGCGGGCGCGATGCCGGGTGTTCTTGCCAAGAAAGAATGCTGGGCCTTATGCGATATGATAGAGGTTGTGAGCACGGACAGATTGCAGGAAATATATTCTGGAGATTGGAAATCAAACCACAGAAGATTAGAGTCCAAGCATAGCGTTTTGCCGCAGCACTACTATTTGCAAATACGCACGACGCTTTCCGGTATGTTCGCCTGATTTCATAAAACCGCTTGAAAAATAATTTTAAGCGTTTATAATCGCGGGGCTGTTGGGGCATCATCTAACGCTAGATACCAGACTCTGACTCTGTCCATCGCGGTTCGAATCCGAGTCAGCGAGAACGAGCGAAGCGAAGTTCGAGCGCAGCGGCCGCAGGCCGCGAGAACGAGGATACGCGCAGGCCGCCGAAGGCGGGCGAGCGAATCCGTGTGCCCGCCGATTTTGCCCGAGCAAAGCGAGGTTGCAAAATCGAGCGAAAGGCGTTATTATATTGCCGTTTCAATTGGGGTGTCATCTAACGGTAGGATACCAGACTCTGACTCTGTCCATCGCGGTTCGAATCCGTGCACCCCAACCAATTATTTAATCCCGAAGGGATTTAATAATTGCTTGTAGGGCGAGCGAATCCGTGTGCCCCAACCAATAATAAAAAGGACGGATATGAACAAGCATCTGTTTGAGGTATTAAAAGCCCATATGGGCAAAGAGCCGAAGTTCATCCGCCGCGTATTCAATCGCACCGGCAAACTCGGCGCGCTTACAGATAAATATTTTTTCGTGCCGGTGGTGCAAAATTATACGCTCATCAAAGGCGACGAAGTCAGAAAAACATGCTTTGCCTGTATGATAAGGGGCCAGTGCACGCCGTATGCGATGTCGCACTCGCATATGTGCGAAAGGTTCAATATGCCCGCGGTGGCGCGCGTAACTATTCCCCAAAAAGAATGCGCGGGATGCAAGTGGGATACGGATAGGGAACTCGACGATGCCCGAATGATAGATGCGGTTTACGATTGCTCTACATGCAAAGTGGAAGGCAAAGGTTATAAAATCCGCCACTCTGGAAATATATCGTTTTATATACAGGAAAACGCGGGGCTCGGGGCGCCGATGGAGCGCGACGGTTCGTGGGAAAATCCGCAGGTCTGCGAGCGGTGCGGACAACTTGATGTTAAAGGGCAGCAAGAATGGCTTCTTCGCAAAAGGCAATCCGCCAAAGAAGAAAACGATATGCTGCTCGCCGGCGTGACAAGATCGCGCTCGTTGTAACGGTTCGATTGTCCCGGCCAAAAAAGGAAAACACGACAATGATAGAAATCGAATTGAGGTTTGCGGCGAAGACGATGCCGAAGGTTAAAAAATCATGAAGATTAAAAAAACGATTCCGTTCGTATTGTGCTTTTTGTTCGGCGCCGTCGTTTCGGCGGGTTATTTTTATTTTCCGGAACGCGCCCCATCCGGCGCCGCTTCCCCTTTTGATTATCCGGTAAAGGTTTCGGTTCGCGAAATCCGAAACAGGACGCTGATGGCGGAGGCGAGGGGGCATAAAATCATATCCGACCAGCCCAAAGAATTCGGGGCGGACGACAAGGGGCCGACGCCGCCGGAACTGCTGGCGGCGTCTTTCGGAACCTGCATAGCCGCGACCATCCGGCTGTTGGCGTCGCGCGAAAATATTCAGATTTCCGATATTAAAGTAGAAGTTGAAGGTCTGATAGATTTTGCAAAGGCAATGGGCAAGCCCGGTAAAAATCGCGCGGGATTTCAAGGCTTGACCGCAAAAATCAGTTTTGATTCCACAATGGGCGACGGAGAGAAGCAGGATTTTATTTCAAGGGTTTCCGAAATCGGAGCCGCCCTTGACACAATTGGGAACAAGACGCCGGTCCGATATGTCCTGCTGCAATAAAAAAGGAAAACACGACAATGATAGAAATCGAATTGAGGTTTGCGGCGAAGACTATGCCGAAGGCTTTGCTTGAAATGGCGCCCGCGAGGGAAAAATCCCGGATTGATATTTATTACGACACCGCGGACTATGCGCTGCTTCGGCGCGGCGGGTTTCTGCGCGTTCGCAACGGGCGGCGCCTCGACTTCAAGGGCGATTTGTCCGGCGGCGAGATTCAGCACGATTATTGCAACGAAACCAATTTCGACCTGGACGCCATTGCGGAAAAGTCGGCGGAGATAAACGGCCTGCTCGGGCGCTTCGGCATTCCGGCGGCGGGCGGGTATGACGGCTTTGACGATATGATCCGGCGCAACGGCCTGCGCGTGCTTGCGACAATCGACAAGCTCCGGCGCGAGTATAAAATCACGGATGATTTGTTGGTGGCGATTGACGACGCGAAAGACATAGGGCTGTTTATCGAGGCCGAGGTTATGGCCCCGGACGACGCGCCGAAAAATCAGATTCAGGAAATCATACGGCAAATCCGCGCGGATCTGGCGGCGCGCGGCATATTGGAGCCGGGCTCGGAGCCGGTGAATATAGGCTATGTCGAAGCGTATCTGATGCGGCATAATCCCGCGGCGTATGAGCTGGGGCTATACAAGGCGTGAAAATACCGACGCGTCCGCGCGGACGGAAAAAATCAAAAATTGGCCGCCCGGTTGTTAGGCCGGATTGGGCGGGTTGAACCGCCTAGGAATAAGGCGGTCTGCCACCCGAAGCGCGACAGCGCGAAGGGTGGTTGGAGCTTACATACAACAGCTAGATTGCAGCGCTTTATTCAATATATTCAGCGCACTCCAACCAAAATTGGAGTATTTTTTGTCCCTTCGGACACTAACTGTGGGATGTAATTCCCAAGCGTCGGAAAGATTTCCGATCACCGCCGCAATTATATCATTCGCGCGCTGGAAATGCAAATGCCGCCGAGGCCTAACAATTTGTTGACAATATTTTATTTTGTATTAGCATTATCTCAATAAACAACCAACCAAGGGGATTGAGTTATGAAAAAGTGGAATAAAAGGGCGATGCTTGGCGCGGTTTTGCTCGCGATTCGCGCGCTTGCGGGGCCGACGGCCGAGGCGCTGACCGAGGCGCCGGACGGCGCCGCTCGCGTTCTGGCGACAGAGGCCGAAAATATAATGCTGCTTGCATATTCGGGGTATTCGGACGATGCGGAGGGCAAGGAGTATAATTTCGTTATTTACCGGGACGAATGCGGCCTGCACTATGCGATAAACGGCCGCGCGGTCAGCGAATACGAGTATAAGACGGCAAAATATAATGCGGAAAACTTCGGCGTCCTGGACACGAACGGCGTGCTTGGCGGACAAATACGCGAAGCGGCGATGAAACGCCAAGAACTCCGGCATTATCGGATCATACGCGAAGCGTGGGCCGCGAACGAGGCTTTCGATTCTTGCCGAATCACAAAAATAAGAAATGCCAACGGGTATGAAGGCCTTGCCTTCGGAGACGGGGTTTATATGGTCGAGTATGAAGAAATGTCCGGCGAGAGGAAAAGCGGCCTGGTCGCGATAGAGCGCGATTCTTTGGTCTTGCCGCACGAGGCGGAGCGGCTGGTCGGCAAGGCGCAGTTCAGCGATGCGTCGCGCGTGATCGCGCCGCACAATCCGGGCTGCGCATTTGGCGGCCGGGATGACATTCGGTATGCCCGATTCCGCGGCATCGGCAGATAGCAAGTGCCGCATTAAATTAGACGATGCCATCCAAAACAAAAATTACGAAGGGTTGCAGACCCAAGTAATTTTTGTCAGCCCCGCGTAGGCGGGGCCAGGGCTTTCAACCTTATAACGAAAAACTTGTTTCACATACAAATGTAATTGTGAAAGCAAGCGATGCCTGAATGTAAGGTTCAGAGCCCTCTTCCCGCCTGCGCGGGAATGACAAAAAATCTTTTGGGTCTGCGACCCCAAGATTTTTTGTTTTGGTTTTGGCAGTGCCAACGGGACGCACCACCCCGGCCCCTTCGGGGCCAGTGCGTGCCCAAAGGAGGGGAACTCCGCGCGGCAAGCCCATCGCGCTTCGGCGGGCAGTGCGTGTCCAAAGGAGGGGAATCCGAGTCAGCGAGAACGAGCGAAGCGAAGTTCGAGCGCAGTTTTTGCGAAGTTTCGCAGACACAAGCAAAAACGAGAACGAGGATACGCACAGGCGGCGAAGCCGCCGAGCGAACACCGCCCCACCTACGCCCC
>JAISGC010000059.1 GCA_031263295.1 Rickettsiales bacterium | reverse complement strand
CCAAAGGAGGGGAACACCGCGCTGAATGCCCGCCGCGCTCCCATTCGTTGGTCAGATCCTTTCGGATTTCGATGGATTTCAGACGCTGCATAATCCAGCCGTCGGAGTAGCCGAGGCGCTTGTAATAGTCGAGCGCGCGCGCGATTCCCATTTCCGGGTCGGCCATTTCATCGATGCGATCGCTGCCGACCTTGGCCAGCCAGAGCTTGAATGGTTCGGCTTTTGGCGAAGGGACGGATTGGATTATTCTGAATATTTGTTCTGTATCGCCGACATCGGTCAGATAAGACTTGCCGTCCGCGGCCTGCATTTTCAGTTGACTACACTTTGTAGTCAACTCGGAACCTTCGGCTTTCAGGCGGGTTTTAAGCACGCTCCAATATTTGCGCGGATTCGGACTATCAGTTAAAACTCCTACAATATCCGTAATTGCGAAATACCATTTCTCGGCCGTCTCATCCCAAAGCGAGCGGATGTTCTGGTTCTCAAAAAGTTTTATGTCTGTTGATTGCGGCATTATTGATTCTCCCGCAAAAGATTATAAAACAAAACCGCCGGAAGTCCAGCGGATTTTGGTTCGAGGGCAGGGCGGATTACGACGCGGGGACGGTCGCGGCGGGCGTTTTCTCGCAAGTGCTGCCGCCGTTATAGCATTCCTGCATCGCCCCGATGTCCGGGCATTTCCAGCACGCCTTTATCCGGTCGTCGCCTATGCTCGCCAGCGCCTTGCATTCGCCCCAGGCGCCGCCCGCCGCATAGTCCGTGTATTGGTTGTCGTTGCACTTGGTGTAATTTCCGCCGCTCGCCTCGGGCGTTATATAGCATCCGCCGACTTTGCCATAGACCGCGTCGCATTTCTGGCACGCCGGGCGCGTCGTGAAGCCCGAGCCGGAATCGCACCGGAACTCGACGCAGCCGCCCGCGGTGTTGTTATAGAAATGGTGCTGGCTCGAATTGTATCCGGTCCAGCCGCTGCACCATTTCGGTATGCAGTCGCCGTTCGCGTCGACGCCGGAATAATATGTCGCGTTGCCGCACTTTTCGGCGAGAGTCCCGCATTGGCCGCCCGCCATCATATAGAATCCCGACTTGCAGGTCCACTTCCAGCATTTGCCCGCGGCGTCGGCCTTCGGGTCGAAGCGCCCGCGGTTCGTCGCATTGCTGGCCCAGTTGGTGTCATAGCCCGCGCAAAGGGCTCCGGTTTCCTGAACCCACCTGGCGGAGCACGAGTCGCGCCGGCACCGGTGCGTCGTCAGAAAGTCGCTGAAAACGACCTCGCCGTTCGCGACCGAATCCGAATTGCGGTAATAGGATCGGCAGGTTTTGTTGCCGCCCGAAAGCGCGTCGTATTTCGATACGCCGTAGCAGCAGGCCGATGCGTTCTGCGACGCGATCGCGATTGCCAAAAATGCCACAAGCTTTTTTATTTTTCCCGCCTTTTCATTCACGCAATTATAAGATTTTCGCCCCGATTCGGTCAAGGGAAAACGGAAAAAAATACAAATGAGATTTTTTTTTTTTTTTTTGGATTTCTGCGGGTTTGCGGGTGATTTTGTGTTTTGGGAGTGCGTATTTCCTGCCCCCGCTTGCGGGGGCGGGATAGAGTTGCCCGATTTTTTGCAAAGCAAAAAATCGTTGGCAACTCTTGGGTGGGGGTTGATCTGGAATAGACTAGCCCCCACCCAAGATTTTCTAATCTCGCGCGGGTCTTGCGACCCTTGCTCGATAAGCAACTCTATCCCGCCCCCATAAATGGGGGCAGGAAAAGCGCGCTACCATTTTTCGTGAAATAAATCCGTCGATTTCGCATAGTCGTCGATTAGCAATCGTTGCAATCGATAAATCACATTTTTAAGGTCCGTGCGAATATCGTAATTCGGAATCCGAACCAGTGTCCAGCCCTGCGATTTGATGAACTCTGTTCGGCGGTTGTCATAGTCCCTGTTTTCGCCGTGCTGCTCCCCGTCGAGTTCTATGGCTATCTTTTTCTCGATGCATACAAAATCGATGTAATATTTCCAGAGCTGATATTGGCGGCGGAATTGGAACCCAAGTTGATTTTTCTGAATCGCAGACCAGAGGATTACCTCCGGTTCGCTCATATTTTTACGGAGTTTTTTCGCTCGGAGAACATTTTCGGGATGGAATGACATTTTTTTATCACAAGATTCCAGAGCGCTTTTCCTGCCCACATTTATGTGGTAGAGCGCATCGCATGCTTTTCCTGCCCCCGCTTGCGGGGGCGGGATAGAGTTGCCCGATTTTTTGCAAAGCTAAAAATCGTTGGCAACTCTTGGGTGGGGGTTAGTCTGTTCCAGATTTGCCCCCACCCAAGATTCGCTAGGTTCGCTTCGCTCACCAAGCAACTCTATCCCGCCCCCATAAATGGGGGCAGGAAATTTCCCAGATGAGCCCCCACCCAAGATTTCGTAAGCTCGCTCCGCTCGCTAACGAAATCTATCCCGCCCCCGCAAGCGGGGGCAGGAAAGACCAATTATCGTCTCGGCACATAGGCGCAGTTGTTGGTGCCGGCGTTCCAGGTGCCTTCGAGCAGGACCTCGCACATAGCTTTGCTGAATCCTTTCTCGAACCGGCAGACGCGCGCGGCGCTGTCGTATGTGGCGACCGGGCCGTCGGCCTTTTTATCGCCGTTCGACAAATCGTTTATCTGCTCGCACAGCATCCGCTCCGTCGATAGCATGCAGAATCCGAAGCCCAGCGCCGTCTTGCCGTCAGCCGGTGCCAGGTTCGTCCACGGAATTGAACCCATAACCGCAGTGTTCACATTCGCGGCCGAATCCACAAGCTTGGAGTTGCCTTCATCAACTTTCCCGGATGCTCCAGCCTCGCCAAGTTTATATTTTATCGAAACGCCTTTTTCGTTCTTCGGCTGGGCGATGGCAAGGAACTTGTCAAACCCTCCGAATGTATCCTGCGCCCACTGCGGAACAATCGTTATCTCCGTTTCGGTCGGGCCCGCGCCAAGCTGCCAGATGCCCTGGGCCGCGCCGTTGGCTCCGGTCGGCCGCTCGCACAGCGCCTGCATCGTGATTTGCATCTTGTCCCGCAAATCGGTCATCAGATCCTCTATGGTGCGGGATACGCTTTCGTCCATTTTTTTCGTCCGCGGATCCATGCAAATATCCGCCGCGCGCATAACCAGCTTTTCGTAGACCGAGCCCTTGCCCTTCATCGGATACCGGCCGCAACCGGCGAACGGATACGAGTTCTTCAACTTCATGGCATCCTGCAACGCGGCGTTCTGGGACGCCTCGCGCTGGGCATTCGCAAACGCCGTCTGCTCGGCGGGGGTGCAGACGCCATCGGCCGCCGCGCCCACGCACGCCGCGGGCGTTGCGTCGTCCGCAGCGGTAGTCGATGCCGCCGTTGTCGCGGCGCCCGCGGCATTCGCCGCCGCGCCCTGCGGCCCGCAGTATTCCTGCAAGTATTCCTGCAACCCGCGCTTGCACATCAGGTTGATTTTCGTGTCGTCGGTCGTGTCCACGAACGCGAGCAGTTCGACCAGTCCGCATTTGCCGGCGTTCGTTATCTGACCCTGCGCGTTGAATTCGCACTTCGGATCATCCGGCTTGGCCCAAAGGCTGGCGCAGGCGGAAACTTTTTCCGAGCACATCGCCTTGGCGGTTCTCTGCCCCAGCGCCGCGGTCGATGTTTTCACCTGCTTGCTCATCTCTTCGTCGCCGACCACATTGCTGACCTTGTTCAGGGCGCCCGTCTGCGTGTCATAGCATTCGGTTATCGTCGGTATGCAGCTGTTCTTGACCTCTTCGATTTTCCGGTCCTGGGCCTGGGCGATTTCAATCAGCGCCTGTTCCTTGAATATGGTCCAGACCTGGTCCGCCTTGGCCTTGCAGGTGTTCAGTCCCGCCGCCGCCATATCCTTCATCCCGTCCAGTTTGGTCAGGAATATTTTGTTGTTCGGGTCGTTTGGCGTGTATAAGTTGATGACCTCCGACATTTTGGACAGCATAGGCGAATAAATCGGCTCGCCGTTGGAGGGGTTTATGTATTGCCCCGAAAAGTCCAGGCATCGTTTCCAATCCGGGCCGCAGGCGTATTCTTTCAGCATCTCGTCCCTGACCTTGCTGATGCAGTCGTTGATGTCCGAACTATTCTGCGAGCGGAAGGATTCCAGCCGCGCCTCGCGCATCGTCGACGCCGCCTCGCGCACCAAGTTTTCTATCGTCGCCTGCTGTTTCTGCAAGCCCTTTTCATACGCGCTGCAATCGTTCGAAATCAAAACCGTGTATTGCGACACGACCACCGACTGAATCGCCTTGTTGGAACGGCAGGTCGCCGCCGCCGCGATGCACTGCTGATGCACCGCATTATAAAGCGCGTTGCCCTCCAAAGAATCCACATCGGCCGCGGCGATGTCAACCTCTTCGGTCGACTTCGGCGCCTCTTTCGGTTTTTCGGCGAAGATGTCTTCGGCGTTCTCGCTCCACACATCGTCCAGCGCGCCGCCCACATCAATCTTGAATGTCTTTTTCGCCGCGGTCGTCGAGACCTTGGCCGAACTCGAAGTGTTTTTCTTCGCGTCGTCCTTCGCAACCGGCGTCGCCTTTTTCGCGCCGCTCAACAGGTCGCCTATGTTCGCCAGCATTCCCGCCGCGCCCGAAGTGTCCTTCTTTATCGCGCCCTCGCCCTCGGTCGCCTGATACATCGCGTTGACCTCGGCCGCGGTCATATCGACCGCTTCAAGATTCGTGTTGAAGTCCTGGATTATTTTTTTCGCTTCCTCGAACGCGTCCTCGCGATCCTTAAAGCTGCGGAACTTGGCCGAGCAGATGCACCGGCGATAGGTGTCAGATTTCATTCCGCAGAACGCATCCATACAAGATTGATACGCGTCGCGGCAGGTCTCGAACTCCGGGCCCAGCGCCGACACATTCGTATTCAACGCCGCAGCTCTGGCCGATGTCGCCTTGGGTTGTCCGTTCGCGGCGCCGCCGGTTGTCGGCGCTCCGCGTTGCGGCGCGCGCTGACCGCCCGCCGCGCCAATAGTTCCGGTTTTCGGCGCGGTCGTTTGCGCGCCCGCCGGTTTCGGCGCTCCGCCGGATACCGCGCTGGTCGCCGCGGCGCGCGCGGATGTCGCGCGCTGGGCCACGCCCGTCGCAGGCGCAGTTCCGGGTTTCGCCGCGCCGGTGTTTGCCGTGCCCGGCTGGACCGTCGTCCGTCGCACGCCCGCGCGCGCCGCCACCGGGGACGCCGCCCCGGTCGTTGTGCCCGCAGGCGCGGCAACCGCGCGACCGCGCGCCGCCGGAGCGGCCGCATTGGCCGACGCGCCGCCAGCGGCAGGCGCTCGGCCGCGGGGCGGCTCGGCCGCGGACAATGCCAACGGCAAAATTATAGCAGTCGCAAAATAGGCTAGCTTCATTCCCTATCCTTTTCCATATGCGAAATTATATCATAATTTTCACAATTTCGCCAAGCGAAAAATAAAATAAGATTTTTTTTTTTTTTTTTGGATTTCTGCGGGTTTGCGGGGATTTGTATTTATTCCCACGCGGGGATTTTTTTATAATTTTAAGTATTTTTCAAGCAGGCGATTTTTTTTGGATTGAAAAAAATAGTTGATAAAAACCAAAACAAAAAATCCCTTTGGGATTTTTTGTCATTCCCGCGCAGGCGGGAATAGGGCTTTAAGACTTATAACGACAAACTTGTTTCACATACAAATGTAAGCGTGAAAACAAGTAGTAGCGAAATGTAAGGTTTAGAACCCTATTCCCGCTTTCGCGGGAATGACAAAAAATCTCTTCGAGATTTTTTGTTTTAGTTATCATTTTTTATAACACCAATCTTTCGGTCGGATTCCGCCAGCGAACGCTTCGGCCGGCATATCTTTGGGGTCGGGCATATTCTTTATATAATCGTCCAAGCCTGCCGCCAAATCTTTCCAATCCGGATTCATTCTTTCAATCAATGTATATTTCCACGCCCGCTCCCATTTCTTCAATACCTTCTCGCGCGCTATCGCATCATTCACATATTGATAATGTTCGTAATAGCCAAGTTTCTTTATGTTCTTTTCTTTCGTAAAGCCTTCGACCAGACCCATCTTATGCTCTATCATTCTGCGGTTCAGGTCGTTGGTCATACCGATGTATGTTCCCTTGCCGCGCTCGTTGAACAGAATGTAGACATAAAAATTATATTCCTTGAACATAAGATTATGTTTGCACTTTTTACAAAAATTACGAAGTGATTTTTTGTTTAGGATTTGGTTTTGATTTTGCGAAGCAAAATCAAAACCTTCCTGCGACGCCGAGGCGGAGGCCCACCGAGCGGTAGAAACTATTGACCTCGTTTTTCGTCGTGCAGGTCCAGGAATCCCCGCCGCAGGCGTCATAAACCGCCTCAATCGCCTGGGCCTCCGGGCTGGTCGCATACATCTGCTCCTCGCCCGCGGTGTCGTCCGTCCAAGCGCCGGAATCAACGCCGGCGTTGAATATCGCCTGCAATTGCGCAATATAATAATCGCCGTTCAGATATGTCTTCGCATTCGCGCCCGAGACCTTGTAATAGTCATAGGTAAATCCGAACTGCAAGCCCCAGTTCGCGTTCAGCATCGTCGTCCAGTTCGCCAGCAATCCCAAGTGTATCGCGCCGAATATGGGCTTCGTGTCCTCGACCGATGTCGGATGCGACCAGTCGGGGCGATAGGGCTGGTCCCCCTTGGCGCTGTATCCCGGAAAGCCCAGCTCGACGCGCGCGTTCACCGCATTGTGGCCGTCAATCTGCGTGTCCAAATCGGCCGCCAGATACGGCCCGTTCCACGAGACATTATAGATGTGCGTTTTGTTCGGCTGATAGACCGAATATGATTCCGTGCTGATATACGGGTCGGTCGGCGAAATCTGCCACCAGCCGTCATCGGTCTCGCCGGTTATGGCAAGGTTCCCGTTTCCGTCGCTGGTCAGAATATAGGCCGGGCAATACTGCTCGCCGGTGTCCGTTTCCATACAGAAGTTCGTCGCGACCGCCAGCCCGTTGTTGTTCTGGGTGGTCAATTTGTAATTGAACATCCGGTATCCAATGCTCGGCGTGATTTTCGTGCGCCCGAAGCCGAGCTTGTCCGCCAGCCCGACGCCGAAGTTCAGCCCGAACAGCGAGCCGCCCTTGGATTGCCCGATGGATAAAACCTGGCTGGCCGAATAATAATATTGCTGGTTCACTTCGTCATACATTTCGGTCAAGAGGCCGCCGCGCGTGATGTCGTCGTCGGTCATGGTGGACTCGCCGTTTTGCATTCCGAATTGCAGGCCGCCGTCGACGACCCAGCCGCCGAACTTGTATTTGCCTTTAAGATCGAGCACCAGCCAGCCTATGTCGCTGTAATCCAAAATCGAGCCCGTCTGCTTCATATCGAAGTTCCACTGGGCCCACTGCATCGACAGACCGCCGTCGAAGGAAAAGCCATCCTTGCCCGGCGCGGCCGACGCGGAGCGCGATTGCTGTTGCGCCTGTTGCCGCGTGTAGTTCATATCCCGGCCTTGTTGCGCCGCGCCGCGATTGTAATAATTGCCGCCGTCGGCATAGCCCGAGTTATAACTTGGGAAGCTGGTCGAGCCAGACCCGCCGCGGTTGTAATATCCGCCTGACGCGCTGCCGCCGTTATAGTATCTCTGCGGCGATTGGTATCCGCCCGTGCCCATATAGGTTCCGGCCGCATTTGCGGCGGGGCCGCAAATAGAGAATAAGAGAATGAGAGAATAAGAGAAAATCCCTCTCTTATGCTCCATTCTCTTATTCTCTGCGAACGCGAAGCGTTCGCTTTCTCTTATTCTCTTTTTCATAATCCCTTCCTGCATTATCGTTGAAAACATTTTATCACAAAACGCTTGAAATAAAAAATGCAAAGTGTAGAATGCCCGCGTTGGGCGCGTGGCGAAATTGGTAGACGCGCAGCACTAAGGATGCTGTGGAGCAATCCTTGGGGGTTCAAGTCCCCCCGCGCCCACCATTATTTAATTTAGGCAAGGATGTGGCGAATCCGAGTCAGCGAGCCGCAAAGCGGCGAGCGCAGCGAACGAAGTGAGCGGGAACGAGGATACGCGCAGACGCGCCGCAGGCGCGGCGAGCGAAATTGGTAGACGCGCAGCACTAAGGATGCTGTGGAGCAATCCTTGGGGGTTCAAGTCCCCCCCATCCGCACCATTATTTTTTTCCAACGACTTTATGGATTATTTCCAAAATCTTATCAAAGTATGGCATTGGCAGCCGGCTTTCGTTGAAGCTGGTGTGCGCCGCTGTTATGTTATTAAAATAAACCGGCTGCAACCTGTCCAGATTCACAACCTGCATCATATCGCATAGCGCCCAGCATTCCTTGCGCGCCAGCACGCCCGGCATAACGCCGACCGGAACGGGCAATGTGTTTGCAATTTCTCTTTTGGGCTTTTGGGTAGTGAATGGCAGAACTAGCGCAAGGCGGGTTCGTTTGTGCGCGTAGACAATAACGACCGGGCGGCATTTTCCGATTTCCGGTTTGATGTTTGCCGTGAATCCGCAAACCGGATGCCCTATATTTTCGTCCATATAACAAATCATGCTGGTGGTCGATGTATTGCAGGCTTCGAAGTCGCAAACAAAAACCTGACCGCGCTTTACAAATCTCGGTGGTGCGATGACAGACATTATAAACTCACTATTTAGACCCCGCCAAGGCGGGGCCGGTAAACCCTATTCGGGAGCGTAAAACTCATCTTGGCGACGGTCTTACAGGTCTATAATAGCGTATTTCTGCCGAAAGGTCAAGATTTTATCAATAAAGTCAGCCCGTCATCATTTCGCGCAGTTCGGCCAAGCTGGTTTCGTGCAGGCCTATTCCCATTTCCGCACGGAGTATCGCTCGGATTGTCTCCGAGTTCGGAGTCTCGGGCAAGGGGACCGGCGCTCTGTCGGACCGGCGCGCGTTCAATTTCTCGATGCAGGAGCGAATCATTTGCTTCGCCTCGTGAACCTTGGAAAGCGCGTCGATAAGCATATCGATTTCGTCCGGCTCGCGGTCCGGCGACCATCCGGGCATTGCAACTATCATTTTAATCTCCCATAATTAAAACCACCCGAAATAGGTGGTTGGAGATTGAAGGCAATCACACGAATTGCACGGCTTATTCAATATATTCGCCGCTCTCCAACCGGAGTTGGAGCATTTTTCGTCCCTGCGGACGCGTGTGTTAAAGGACCTTCAAGCCCCAGACTTGCAATACGCAAATCCGCGGTTATTCTACAATAAAAATCAATTAAATCAAATATAAAACATTTGACAACCGGTCTCGGCGCGGAAAATCACATTTTCTCTGACGCTTAAAAAATACGGCGAAGAAAAATTGCCCGGCGTGTTAGGCGTCGTGCAACAATTGGCGGGCGCATTATGAAATCACCACGGATTTTTGCCGTGGTTCAGTCTTTTCATAATCGCCGGAATCCATAACGAGAAAAATATGGCAAGCGGGGCCGCTATCACGAGCGCGCCCAGCCACGAGAGCAAAAAGTTTTCCGTATGTCCGATAATATAATGAATGAAACTTATAGAAAGCGTCATGCACAGAATCATATACGCCTGCGGAATGAAGTGAATAATTTTAGCCATAAAAACCACCTATGTGTTTAGTTAAACATCATAGGTTTATACAATGGACGAACCTATCGAAACTCCGAGAATATGCCGCCAAAACGACCTGCGCATAATAACATTTATCAAATACGATTTCAAGGAAAAAATGACATACGCAACCAAAGACGGCGAAGCCATTATTATATCTGCTGGCGGCATTACGGGCGCACGGCGGGTTTTATGGGGAAATGCATAAGGACTAGGATTAGGACTAGGCGAACCTTGTGATAGCGCTGATGCGCGATAACGAGCCACACCTAGTCCTAGTCCTAATCCTAGTCCTTATTGACAAACGCCCTCGGCTCGTGTATCATACCCGCAGAATCCTGCTGGCGGGCTTTGTATCGTCGGCGCAAACCAAAGGAAAAAGAATGGCATTCTATGAATCCGTGCTGGTCTTCCGCGGCGATTTGTCCGACGGCCAGGCGAAAGAAAAAGCCGCCAAGTTCAGCGGCATAATCAAGGAATTGGGCGGTTCGATAAAGTCGACCGAGTTCTGGGGCAACCGGCCCCTGGCATACATCATCCGCAAGAACCGGCGGGCGCACTTCGTTATGTTCAATGTCGCCATCGACGGCGGCCAAATCGCCGAATACGAGCGTCGCCTGCGTATTGACGAAGATGTTATCCGCTATCTGAATGTGCGCGTCGAGAAGCTTTCCGACGGCGTTTCGATAATGATGAAAAAATCCGAAGGAGACGAATAATGGCCGTTCGCGCTGCGATTTACAGAAAGAAAACCAACCCGCTGAAAGGCCGGGATATAGATTACAAGGACACGAAGACGCTGATGCGCTATGTGTCCGAACGCGGCAAAATCGCCCCGTCCCGCATCTCGGGCGTGCCGCAGAAAGACCAGCGCAAGCTGGCCCAGGCGATAAAGCGCGCCCGCCATCTCGGGCTGGTGCCGTTCGTCAGGAATAATTTGGGATAGGGGATAGGGACAGGGGTTAGGGATTAGTGGAGCGCGCGAAAAAAGTTTGTTCATAAAAAATAAACATCGTCGCAAACTCAACTAACCCCTAACCCCTGTCCCTAACCCCTGTCTCTAACTTGAACAAAGGACAGATGATATGAAAATAATACTCACGCAAAAAATCGCCCGGTTGGGCAATATCGGCGACGAGGCCGAGGTCGCGACTGGATACGCGCGGAACTATCTTTTGCCGAATGGCAAGGCGCTGCGCTGGTCGAAGGAAAACCTTGAAAAGTTCGCATCCGAAAAAGCGGCCCTGATTGCCAGGCACGAGTCCGACAAGACCGCGGCCGAGGCCAATCTGCCGAAAATTACGGCCGCGAAACTGCACCTTATCCGCAGCGCCGGAGACACCGGGCATTTGTATGGCAGCGTGTCTTCGCGCGATATTGCAAAGCTTCTGACCGATTTGACCGGCGTCGCGATTCTCTCCGAGCAGGTTCTCTTGGGCCAGCCGATAAAGGAAATCGGCGCGGTCGAAA
>JAISGC010000108.1 GCA_031263295.1 Rickettsiales bacterium | reverse complement strand
GGCCGGGGTCCACTGCCACTCGGCGCGTCATAACTTACAGGTTATGAAGTGCCTTAAAGCAATGGACCCCGGCCTGCGCCGGGGTGACGCTTGTTGTTGCATTGTAGCGCTATCACGAGAACCAGTCCTAGTCCTAATCCTAGTCCTAACCTCTACTTCTTTATTATCTTCACAACCCTCTTTCCAAAATCCACCGCGCCGCCCCAGATGTTTTTCGCGTTCGCGGCTATTTCGTCGCCAAAGCTGTTGTCTATGCCGCCGCCCATTTTCTTGGCCAAGTCGTCCGCCTTGCCGATAAGATACGCCGACATACATCCGACAATCAGAACCGAAATAGCGTCTCCGCCGAATGCCGGATTGACGCCCGCCATTAAAATAACCGCAATCGCGCAGACGACGGAAAGAGCGGCGAAGTAAATCGCGGCCGAGACGAACTTTTGGAATTGCTTGCCGAGTTCCTCGCCGCCGACCAGACCGACGAACGCGTCCCAAATCGGCGCCCACATTCCCTTGTAAGTCGTGCCGCCCTTGAAGCATTCTTTTATGGCGGTGAACGGCAAAAACATCAGGACGAAAAACAAATCGACTATGACGCCGAGCGCGGCCAATGCGAACTTCCAAATGTTATAGATAAACAGAATTACGAATATCAGACCCATTAAAAACTCGACGCCCGAATGCCCGAGGCCCGCAATCATCCAATCGAATCCGGATTTGACCGCCGTTATGAAAAACGCGCCCGCCATAGTCGGCAGACACAACAGGTCGGCCGCCTGCGTCGGACTGACCAACATCTTGACATCGCCGCCAGCGGCTATCCAATCGCGAATGGCCGTGCAAGTGTCTGGCAAGTCGGCGCCCGCGATTTTCGCGGTCGATTGCATAATCAATTCGGCCGCGCCGGTGCCGATTGAAATCACCGGCCCCGCAATCCACATAAACATCTCCGACGGATTATGATTCAAGACCCACATCCAAACCGCGACGCCCGCGCCCTTCATAACGATGCGCTTCATCAAATCGAAAGTATCTCCGCCGGTGGTCATCATCTGCCAGCTTTCCATCAGAATCCAGAACGCAAAGAGCGCGATGACAAAGACATTCAGAAACGGAATCAATGATTCATAAACAGAGGCCGCGACGAACGACAAAGACTCCATAAAAAACTTTCCGGCCTTGGCCTCGACCGGAACATAGCCCGGCGTCGCGACCGCAGCCAAGGGCGCCGAGACCGCGCGCAATCCCGATTTCGCCGCCGCCGTCGCGCCCGTCCAGTTGAATGGAACGGCCGGGTCCGCGGCATTGGCGACTCCGCCGCCAATGCAAGAGAATAAGAGAATAAGAGAATAAGAGAATATGGCGCGCCGCAGGCGTTGCCCTTTAATCTTTAACAAAAATCTTCTAACAAGTTTCATTCTCTTATTCTCTGCAAACGCGGAGCGTTTGCATTCTCTTATTCTCTATTTATTTCTTCCCAATCGGTATCCGTTTCACAATCTTGTTCAGCCCGCCCCAGACCTGCTTGCCGAACGATTGCACTTCGTTTCCGAACTTGAAATAGCCGCCGTCGTCGTCGGTGTTGATAATCTTCTGCAACTTCTTGTCGATAAGAATATAATAGACCGCGAAGATAAACAGCATCATCATTATAAAGTCCCAGCCGTGGTCGAGATACCGGAACGCGTTGGGGTTGCGCGCGCGCTCGGCGACAAAACAATTCTTATAAATCGCGGCGTCGATTTGCCCGCCCCTGTCCGCCATTGCCTCGCATCGCTGCGCGATTTCGATTTCGGCGACCGGATCCGACGACAAAGTTTCCGTGCGCGCGAAGTTTATCATCCCGGAGATTATCACGACCTCCAAAACTATGCCGATGCTGCGGACCGCCGTCTTGGCCAGCATTCCGATTGCGCCGGACATCGCGCCCTTCGCGACGCCCCAGGACGCCTCGAACGCCCAGGCCGCAATCAACAGCGGCAGGAAAATTATTATGAACACCAGATTGAACACGACATTCAGAATCTTCCACAAAACGCGGAAGCCGAGATAGAGGAAAATCAGCGCGACCGCAAGGCCCCCAATCCAAGTCAGAATCCCGCCGCCAAGCCCGAGCCACGCGTAATTCATCATTGCGAATCCGCCGTTCGCGCCGTATAAAATCGTCGCGTTCAGATTTCCGACAATGCAGGAAAAAGAATCGGACACGGCCGACAGCGGATGCGTCGATTCGCCGAACTCGCAGCCTATATTCGTTCCGGCCGCCGCCGAGGTCAGCGCGCTGCTCGCCAGCATCACCGGATAAATAACAACATCGCTGGTCAGTTGCAGCGATTTGATTCCGCCGAGCCCCATCGTGCCCAAAAACGCCGCCGAAATTATCACGCGAATGAATGGCTTTTTGACGGCCTCCCACCACTTTGCGAAATCGAACTTCCTCTCCGCCGTGCTGTCGGGCGCATTGTCCTTGATGCCCGCCGCAATCACGACATAGGCCTGATAGAACGCGACGACGGCGAGACCCAGCGCCAATAAAATCCAAACATTATTCACAATCGCGGACCATAGGGATTCGGTCGCGGCGCCGATTACCTCGAACAAATGTTTGACATAGGGACACAGAAAGCATCCGTTCGCGCCGCCGATGTTGCAAACGCCGTTGGCATCGCACGCGCCGATTCCCTGCAAAAACCGCGGCATAGACGCGTATGGCACGCCGGGGCCGCCGGGCATAGCTCCGGCCAAATACCACAGACCGACGCCGAGCAATATCGCCCACATCCCCGCCTGTATCGCCAAAAGAATCAGTTTCGCCTTCATTTTTTCCAATGTGCAATTTGCAAAGTGCAAAGTTCAATTGCGGCCTGCCGTATGCGCCGCGACGCTTTCACAAACTCCAATTGAACTTTGCACTTTGCAATTTGCACTTTATTACTTCTCTTTCATTATCGTCTCCACAATCTTCTCCCCGCCCTTGATTACATTCCCGACGGCGCCCTCGACATTCTTTCCGACATCTTCCCCAAGCGGGCTCGCGGGCTTGACATGGAACTCGTCGAATATGGAATCGGACACGCTCTTGATTTCGCCCGTAAGAAAGTTTATCAGGTATGCCAGAATTATGCATCCGATTATTCCGACCCCGACTCCGCCCTTCAACATATCGGCCGAAATGTTTCCGGTAATAACCGCGTTCGCAATGTCGGGATTCGCGCTGAAAAACTTGGCGATAACCATCATCGAAATAGTATATGTCATAACCGCCGCGACCAAGGACACAATGGAGGCGATTACATTTTTAATCAGCTCGGGCGAAAACGCGCCGCCAATGCTTTTGACCCAGCCCGCGGCGGACTCCGCATTCTTGAAGACAAAGAACACCAGCGCGAACGGAAAGAAAAACGCGAACATTGCCAGATTCACGATAACATCTATGAAATAAAAGCAGAACTTTATAAACAGCTTGAAGAAGGCGAATGCCAGATACGCGCCCGCCGCGAACATCAGTATGTGCTCGGCCAGATTGAACAGAGCATCCAACGAGAACGCGCGGTCCATAACCGCGAGCCCCAGCTTTATCATATTCTGAAACTGAACGATCGTCGTCTTCATCAAATCAATAACTTTATCGCGCAATGCGGGCCGGAAGAATCCGTCGTCGGCCATAGGCTTGATTTCGTAATCTACCTTTTTATTGACGGCGTCCGTATCGGTCTGCAAGACGACATCCGCGTATGTCAATGAAACCGCGGCCGCGGGCTCGAAGGAAATCATAGACGCGAACCGCGGAATCGCGGTGCCCATCGACAGAAACGCCGCGACGACGAGCGAATGAATGAACACCGGCCGCACGGATTTTTGATATGTAAAATCGTCGCCGCCCTTGACCAATTGCTTCATAACGACATACATAACATAGGCCGCCCAGAATGCGACCAGCGCCACAATCGCCCAGCCGGTCATTTCCTCATAGACCGCGGCGCCCGCCGCCGACACGACGCGGAACAACCTGTCGAATATTTCGCAGCTCCAACATTGGACAAGATTTTCAACAATGCCGTTCATTTTTTTAGTGGTTAGGGGAAGGGGTTAGGGGTTAAGGGATTTTATGATAGCGCCGATTTTTATAAGACAAACTTTATCGCGCGCAACACTAACCCCTAACCCCTTGCCCTAACCCCTATTTCATTTTTTTAACAACCTCCCACGCCTTCCCGCCATATTTCTTGACGCCGCCAGCAAGGTTCATAGCGTCGCCCTTGACCTGGCCGTAGAAGCCGGTCATATCCTTGTCGCTGACCAGCGATTCGAGCTTTTCCTGCGTGATGGCGAACACTCTCTGCATAATCCAGAATGTCAGAATCGCCGAAAGCCATGTCGCCGACAGCGCGCCGAATCCGGCGCTGTTCGGGTCAAGCCCGGTCAGCGCGCCCGCGACGGAAATATTTATCATCAGAACGAACGCGACGGCGATCATCGCGACCACCAGCTTTTTGAGCGCGTCCAAAATATCGGCGAACGCCGGCATCGGATTGCCCCAGCTCTTGTCCGCGTCTTTGACGACGAACATCAGGACCTTGAAGGGGTAAAGAATCAGCGCTATGCCGAACTTAAAAATCCCGCGCACTATCATCAGCGTCATAAACAGATTGTTTGTGAAGAACGCGAATACCAAGAGGATGCCGGTTATCAAGGACAGCAACCCGTCGCCAAGCGTCACGACCAGCGCTATTTTTGCAATTCCGTTCCCGATAAACGAAAGGCCCTTGGATATGATTCCGTTGTTCGCCAAGGATACCTGGTCGATTGTCTTGGTTAAAAACTCGCAGCTTTTGACCGAAATGAAATCGGTCATAGACGCCGGGCATTTGGGCGCGGGCGTTGCCGCCGCGCCGGGCAGAACCACCTTTGCAATCGAATCCACATAGACCGAGCCGAATTGCAAAAACGGCTCGATTAAATATTCCGTGATATTTTTCGGAGTGATTTGCAAAAGGACCGATACCGCAATGATTGCGCGAACCATTCGCTTCAAGACGCTTTCTGCGATTTGGAATCCTCCGATTCCCTTTATCATTTCGCCGCCGCCCGTGAAGCCGAAGAACTCGACCCAAGGCGCCGGAAAATACATTTTCATAAGGTAAAGCCCGATTGAAACGGCCAGCATTCCCCATATCAAAGCGGCCAATATTCCGCCGCCGACAAATGCTTCATAGACCGCGGCCGCGGTCGAGACCACGGCGTCCAGCACAAGCGGCACCGCCCACGCGACCGAAAAAGCGCTCTCCCAACCCGTCATTTTGACAAAGTGTAGAAAAAACAGAGACAAGGGACAAGGGAAAAGGAGGGGAACACCTGTCGTCGCGTTGTAAATTATGCTATAATACCCTCGTGAAAAAACTCTGGCCGTTTTTGCTGTTCATTCCGTTTTCGGCGGGGGCCGCGCTGCCGATACTGGCGCTCTTGGGCGCGGGCGCGACCGCAATCGCGGGCTTTATGATTTACCGCACGCTCGCGCCGGTGCGGTTCGCGGACGCCGCCGATTACTTCGGCAGCTGCTGGTCCTGCGGAATGTTCGGCGATATTATCGGAACGCTGTCGGACCTGATACCGAAAATCTATTCGGCGCTCGCCGAAAACATAATTCCGATTTCAATCGCGCTGCTGTTCGTCTGGTTCGCGTGGCGGATTTTTTCGGACTATATCCAGATGCAGGCCAAAGAGAGCGCGTGGAAATACGCGGGCGATTTGACGACGCGGGCCGTCCGGCTCGCGTTCGTGGCCGCGCTCTTGGCGTTTCCCCTGCCGCGATTTATGAACGACACATTCGTCGCGCCGATTATGAATGTGGGGCTGTCGTTATCCAATTCGTCGCGAACATATATCGACCCGTCGGACCAGGGCTTCAACGAATGCCTGGTCGCGTCGGCGATTGCGGACAAGGCGAGTCCCGACGGCGTCTATTCGCCGAAACTGCGCAACAATATAACCTGCCGCATTGCAGAGTTCCACCGCATCACGGGACTTGGAATGGCGACGGGCTGGTCCTTTATGCAAATGGCGTTCAGCGCGGACTATGCCTATGCGGTCGTAATTCCGAACATAGGTTTTATTCTGGCGGGACTGACAATTTTCCTGATGTTCCTGTGGGCCCTCTTGCCGGTGCCTCTCTATTTCCTCGAAGTGTTTATCAAACTATCGATGGATTTGATAATGCTGCCGCTGCTGCTGATGTCGTGGCTGTTCAAGGACTGGGACCTGATAAAACTCGGCGGCGGCGGTATAAAGGGCATCATAGACGATGTCGCGAAAAACACCTGCGGCATCGCATTGGTCGGATTATTCTCGGGCTTCGCGGTGCTGTTTCTGAACGCGGCGGCCGGGTCTATGAGCGGCATCGGAGGGCTGGCCGCGGCGTTAAAGGCGAACGACGCGACATATTTAATCAACGCGATACAATTCAACAACAGCGGCCTGATTGACATTATCTTCCTCGGGCTGTTTGTCGGAATGTTTATGAACGCGATACCAAAATTGGTCACACAATTGTTCAGCGGCGTGTCCATCCCCGACCACACCAAGATTCAGTCGAACATCCAAACAATTCTCAAAGACATCAAAGACGGCATCGGAAAGAAAATCGCCGCCGCGGGAAAAGCCAATTCATAATTCATAATTCACAATTCATAATTGGGAACTTATTATTGCGCAGTAGAGCAATAACGCGCTCTCTCCTGCCCCGCTTGCGGGGCGGGAAAGTTTTGCTTGGTGAGCGAGGGTCGGGGTCGCAGACCCAGACCCGCGCGAACCCTAGCAAAACTTGGGTGGGGAAAATTATGAATTATGAATTGTGAATTATGAATTATAAAAAGCTCTGCGGAGCGACATCGACCTTGACGCGGGCGCCGGACGGCGCCTTGACCTTGGCCAGCCACGCGCGAACGGCGGGCTGCAACTGGGCGCGCTCGCCGCCCATAACCAGAAACCTCATTCGGAACCAGTTGCGGACCTGATAGAGTTCCGCCGGTATCGGCCCCAATATTTTCCCGCCAGAAATCGCGGGCGCCGCGCTCGCGAGCGCGCGGCAAAAATCCGTCAATGTCGTTTCGTTTCGTTGCTCGCCTATGATTGGATTCAGCTGCCCGA
>JAISGC010000026.1 GCA_031263295.1 Rickettsiales bacterium | reverse complement strand
GCCGCCGCCCATCTCGTCGTAATAACCGGAGCGCCCGTCGTCGCGATTGAACCGATACATTTTAATATTGCCGCGGCGGCCGCCTGCGTCGAATAAAATCGCGATGATGGCGCCGGTGTCGACGAACTCGCGCCCGGCATAGTTTTCCTCATACAAAATCTCAAAGCGCTGGCCCGCCCGCATATCGCGCTCGAAGTCCATCTCGAACGCGAGCAAATCATAGGCGTCCGCAAGAACCGATTCGGGAACGCCCGACCGGATGCCCGACGAATAGAAGGAATCGCCGTCCAAGATCGCGCCGTCCTTCCTGACGATTTTTATTTCTTTTTTTATGTCGCGCGGATTGCAGGTCCAGCCAGCGGCTGTTTTCTCGAACTCGATTTCGCGCCAAGTGTCGGACTTTATCACGACGCGGTTCACCGGGTCTGCTTCGGTGGGCCGGTGGATTTTTACGATGTCGCAGTCGGCTTTCAGGTTCCGCACCTTGGCCTCGCGCCGCAACAATTGCGCGATGTCCATCACATCCTGGGGCGAGAGGTCGTATGGCCGCAGAATCGACGACAGGGTGTCGCCCGACCGGACGGCGATTTCTTCGATGTGTTTCGGCGCGACGACCGCGCGCGGCGTCCAGACCAGGGTCGCGACCAAGGACAGGAATGCCGCCCCGAGGACGATAAACAGCAATTTGTTTTGATTTTTCATGCGGCGGCCAGTATAATAAAAATATGACCAGTTCGCAAGTATTTAGGTTTTTATCCGGCGCGGCCGCCGCGCGCGATGTGAAAATCGTCGCGGAAAGCGGGCACTTGCGCTGGTGGAATGCGTGGCAAATCCGACGGGCCTTGCGGCGCGGAATGCCGGTCGCGAAGATTATCGGCTGGAAGTGGTTTTACGGGTTGAAGTTTGCGACGACGCGGGCGACCCTTGACCCGCGGCCCGACAGCGAGACGCTCGTTGACGCAGTTTTACGAATCGCGAACCGCGAACCGCGAACCACGATTCTGGACCTTGGAACCGGGACCGGATGTCTGGTCTGCGCGATTGTTAAAAATATTCCGGGGGCCGTGGGCGTCGGCGTCGACAAATCTTGGCGGGCGCGCAGGGTGGCGCGAAAAAATGTCCGCGCGCTTGGGCTGGCGGGCCGCGTTGAAATCCGCCGCGGAAGTTTTGCACAGCCTGGTGGGGCGTTTTTTGATAAAAAACGCCGTCCGGCGAAGCCGGACAATAACTCGCCGCTTCGCGGCGACGGCGTGCTTCATCAAAGCACGCCCCACCAGGCAGAGCTTATTATCGTCGCGAATCCTCCTTATATAAGGCCGGGCGAAAAGATAAACATCGGCGCGTCGTTTGATCCGAAGATGGCGCTCTATGGCGGCGCGGATGGGTTGAAGTTTTATCGCGAGATTGCAAAAAGTATTGCGCCTATGTGCTCGCTTCGCTCGCCAATGTCTACCTGGGGCCCGCGGTCGAGCCGCGGGATGACATTGTTTGTTGAAATCGGAGCGGGGCAGGCCGCCGCTGTGAAAAAAATCTTCGCCGCATCCGGCCGCCGCTTTATCCGGTCTTACAAAGACCTCTCCGCCCGCATCCGCGTGTTGGAGTTTTGTTAAAAAACCATTTTCATAATCGGTGGGCGTGTGATATAATAAATCGAATGAAGGTGGAGAAAATCCAAATGAATAAGATTTTTGCCGTGGTTTTGGGCGCGTTTCTTGCGCTGGGGGCCTTGCCGTCCCTGGCCGAGGTCGCGCCGGTTTATTATGAGGAAGTCGCCGAAGAAGCGGCCCTGCCGGAAACGGAAGAGGATGCCGCCGTCGCGCCCGCCGCCCCGAAGGTTCAGCCCAATCCCGCTATGCCCGTTGTGGCGCCATCCGCAGCCGCTGTATCGGCGCGCGCGGGCTCTAATATTCGCCGTGCGACTGCTAACGCCGCAGGCGCCCGCGGCAATGCCGCAGGTTCGCGCGCGGTTTCCGCGCGCACCGCGGTTGCGCCGGTCGTTCGCGCTCCGGGCAACGCCGTCGCTCCAATCCAGGCGGGCCGCCCTGTCGCCAGCCGCACCGCCGCATCGCGCGGCAACGCCGCGATTCAATCGCGCGCCACGGGCCGCACCCGTTCGGCCGCCAATTCTGTTGTCCGGGGCAATATCGCGCCGGTGAATGCGGCCGCACCCGCAAATGACCGCGGCGTCCGCGCCCGGGCTGCGTCGAACGGCTCGCTCTATAACGCGGCGCGCGTCGGCACCACGGGCTCCGTGATGTCCGCCGGAACGCGCAGCGTCGGAAGCTCCACCGGCCGCGCGGCGCAGTTGCCGACCCTGTTCAATTCCAACGACACGACCAAGACAACCGCGCCGACTTCGACAAATGATGCGGCCGCCGCGGAGGAACTGGCCGCCAAGACCGAGTTCTGCAAGGCGCAATACCTCAATTGTATGGATGGATTCTGCGCGGTTCTGGACGACAATTCGGGCCGCTGCACCTGCTCGGAAAATATAAAGAAATACGAAAAGGTCGAGGCCGCGTTAAAGCAGGCCGCAATCGATTTGCAGGATATTGCGACCAAGATTCGGTACTTGGGCCTGTCGACCGACGATGTCAATTCCTTGTTCACGCAGACCGACGCGGAAAAGGCGCTGGGCCAGACTGATTCCAGCGCGCTGAAAACGGATTTGGAGCGCATACAAAAGCTGCTTATCGACCCGACCAATGCGGCGCAGGTCGCGGCGAATTCGGGCAGTTTGTCGTTCAACCTCGACGCGCTGAATCTCGGCAGCGATTTCAGCTGGTCCAGTTTTCTGACCGGCGAAAGCTCGTCCATTCAGAACCAGCGCGGCAAGGTGCTCTATGAAACCGCATACGGAAAGTGCACTCAGGTTTTGACCGATTGCGCCTCCGAGGGCGTCAAGACCGATATAATCCAGACGAACTATGACATCGAGATAGACAAGCAGTGCGTCGCCTATGAGCGCGCCCTTGTTGACGAGAACGACACCATGAAGACGACCATCCGCAATGCGAACACCGTTCTTCAACAGGCCCGCCTGATGGTCGCGCAGAACAAGAACAAATACGACATCAAGGGCTGCGTGTCCGCGGTCGACGCCTGCATGGTCGATAGTTTCGTCTGCGGCGACGATTACCAGAACTGCCTCGACAAGACCGGGCAATACATAATCGGCGGAAATATAATCGTCGGAAGCGAGCCGGGCGACACGACCGGCGCCGCGGGTGGATTGGCGGCGAACTGGAAGTTCGGGACCAGCGACTATGCGTTCGAGAACGGCAAGACCGTTATGGATATGGTCGCGAGCGCATTTATGGCAAACAGCGCCGACGACAATCTGGCGACTATGTTGAAGGCCCGTCTCGGCTCCATCGATTCCAACGGCAAGGTCAGCGGAATGTGCGCCGGAGTGATGCAGCAGTGCCAGAACTTCACCTATGCCAACGACAAATACAAGGAAGGCAACGAGGTCGAAAAGGAATACCTTATCCGCACATTGCAGAGGATAAAGGGCATTCAGGACGAGGTTATGGCGACATACGGCGAATCCTGCCGCCAGGATATTATCTCGTGCTTCTCTAAAAACGGCGCGAATAGTTCAAGTCCGAGCCAGCCTCTGACCACGGCCATCAGCGCGTGCGGGACATACATCAAGACCTGCTCGTCCGTGAACGAGATTTCGGAGTTCAGCGGCGATGTGGCGGCCTATGTCTGCCCGGCGACGAAACCAACTCTGGAAAGGAAGAGCACCGGGACGACCATAAAATGGGAATGCGTCGCGCCGACATGCCCGGCGGAATCTACGGCGGACGCGACCGCGACGATCGTCGGAAACGGAATCAACGGCGGCAAGGCGGTCCCGGTGGTCGGATGCAGATGCACGAACGCAGCATTGCTTATCGACGGATCCTGCGCGCCCGCGTGCCCGGCCGATTCGTATCCGGATTCAACCGCCACTCGCATAGGCGACGGCCTCGGCAGCAACAACGCCGTCCCGCAGCTCGGGTGCCGGTGCACGAGTTCGACGACATTGACAAGCGGTAATTGCTGACCGCCGAAAAATCCCGCCACCGGCGGGATTGTTTAATTCATAATTCATAATTGGTGGCGGGCGGTGGGGTGGTATTCCCCTCCTTTGGAGGGGTGCCCGGCGAAGCCGGGCGGGGTGGTGGCTGTCACGAGTTCTGCAAAAACCAAAACAAAAAATCTTGAAAAGATTCCAGAGCGCGATTCCCCTTCTCCCCTTGGGGAGAACACGCACTGGCTCGCGGCGTAGCCGCGAGACGGGGTAATGTGGACTGATTTATATTCACCCTTACCCCGTCAATCGCCTTCGGCGATTGCCACCCCTTCCCAAAGGGAAGGGGAATTGCGCTCTGGAATCTTTTCGCGATTTCACATCACCTAGGCTGTGCCAATGTGAAGCACCACCCCGTCGTCGCTTCGCGACGGCAGTGCGTGTCCAAATGAGGGGAACACCCGTGGGAAGGCCCGTCGCGTTATTTCACTTCTTCTTCCTCAACTTTTTCAGATCGCAGCCGATGCGGTCGGCGGTCGCGAGCGCTATCGCGACGGCCTGCTTTTGCGGGCGGCCCTCTTTTTTCATCGCGCGGATGTTGTTCGACACCGCCGCGCGCGAGCATGTTTTATCAAGCGGCATAATTTCTCCTTTTCCATATTTTATCACAGCGCCGGAAATGGGAAAATAGTATGGTGTTCCTATCATAAGATTTGCGGCAAGTTATGGCGAGGCGAGCAATTTCGCGCGGGTGCACGAGTTACTCGTGCCAGCACGCACGCAGCCAGGACAAGAGATATTGCAGCTGAGGTAGCAATCCGAAGCCGAGGTGAAGGTGTAGGCGAACGCCCACGCGCCCGCCACCTGTTGATTATTTACCCGCTGCACATTGCAAAAACAATTCTTGCCCCAGCCCGAAAGGTTCGGTTTGCCGCCGACAACGCTGGCCTGGCTCATCGCATCGGCATTGCTGTTATTGCCCAAACATGTGGCGATGCCCTCAATCAGCGCGGAGCCGTCGTCCGTTTTAACGAACCAAGCGCCGCCCCACGCCGCGCCATAAGACGCAGAGTTCAAGGTCGCCCACGACGGAATCAGAGTGTTGTCGTTTTTAGCGACTTCGAGATAGGCGTTGTCGGTGTATGCGTTCGCCGCGGCGAGACCGCTGTCGACATAGCCCTTGGTCGCGATGACTGGCGCGTCGGCGCGGGCGGCGGTCGCGCCGAACATGATTACAATTGGGATTGTTAGTTTCGAGATACGAGATAATCGAGATATGAGATATATCGTATCTCGTCTATCTCGTATCTCGATTATCTCGTGATTACCTCTCTCTCTCTCTCTCTCTCTCTCTCTCTCTCTCTCTCTACGATTCTGCGGGTTTCAGAGGATGGCGTGTCAAAAATAAATTGCGTTTTGCGATGCATAATTACATTTCTCGTCCGATATTTTACCATACTTCGCAAGTTTCTGACAAGAAAATTATTTAATGTTAGCAGTCGGCCGTAAAATATTTCCCTTGGCAAAAATCGGCGGAATGGGTATAATCGCTTCGGACGGGAAATGAAAAAAATAATTTCGGGATTTTTTGCGGCGCTCTTTTTGGCCGCGTGCGGCGCGAATTACGGCGCCAGTGATGGCGGCGCGCCGACGCCGACCGTCGACTATGTCCGCAATATGGATCCATTCGGCGGCGGGCACAAGGACGCGTTCCTGTCGCAGCTGGCGATGAACTATCGCTCGTTCGCGATTTACAATGCGGATGTTTCGGGATACGGCGACATCGGCGAATTGTTCGCGCAAAAGGCCGTGTCGGCTTTCTCGGGCGAGACGCCCATGCCCGAATCGATGGACAACTGGAATATCGAAGACAAAGATATTTCGTTCGACCTGCGCAATGCGAACCAGGACCTTATGAAAGAGTTGCAGAACGACGCGTCTATCGACAAGCCGACGCTCGCGGCCGAGGCGCAGGCCAAGTTCGATTGCTGGCTGTCGTCAGAGGCTTCGGGACAGATTCCGACCGCCGACGAATGTCATAAAAGATTTTCCGCCGCGATTGCCGCGCTGCGCGGCAACGGCGTTATCGTCGACCAAAGCAATACGGCGCGCGGCGCCGGGGACGCGGTCGCGGCCGGGTCGGGCTTTGTCGACGCGAACGATTATCCCTCGACCGACGAGCTGGGGCTCTTGACCGACACAAAGCGCGTGCGCGACGGATTCGTTATCGTCAACAATATAAATGTGCCGCAGAATCTCATCCGCCCGGCGCCCGTGCATCCGGTTGTCTTCAACCAGAATATTTACAGCGACCGCATCGGCATCGACGGATGCGTTGATGAAGAGGAATGCGGATCGGGCGCGCGGCCCTTGGGCGACGAATTGGTATCGCGCGACGAGTTTATAAATATGATGATGGCGCTGCGGAATGAAATACAGGCCATCAACGGGCGGCTTGCGAATGCGCCCGCGCCGTCCGCGGCCGCGCCTATGGCCAGCACCGCGACCATAAAGGTTCAGCAGATTCCGACCGAGCCCAAGCAGCGCGTGATGGAAGAGATTTTCGAGGTCAAGTTCGATTTCAACAAATCCGAAATCAAAAAAGAATACGCCTCGGTTATCGCAAAGCTTGCGTCGGCCGCGCGCGAAAACAAGAATGTAAAAATCTCGGTCGTCGGGCACACGGATACCGTCGGAAGCGATTCGTATAATTATGCCTTGGGCGGGCGCCGCGCCGAATCGGTCAAGAAAATGCTGATAGAGCAGGGCATTCCGGCATCGTCCATCATCGTAGTGTCGAGCGGAAAAAACGACCTTAAAATCGCAACCGGCAAGGGCGTGAAAAATGCCGACAATCGCCGCGTGCAGGTTGTTAAAGAGGTGCGATACTTGGAACCCGCGACTGCGGCGCCCGCGGTTGAAATAATCGAAACAACCGGCGATGTGAAAATCGAAAATGTGGAGATTGAGGCGGATGCGGCGGCGCTTGTCGAAGAAGACTTGGGCCCCGCGATCGTGCCCGCGGCGGATGAAGCCGTCGGGATGCCGGAGCCTCTTGTTGAAGATGGCGCGGTGTGGGAAGAGCCGGTCGCCGAGAGCGCAGACTAATCAAGTTGACAAAATCAATTTTATTGACTATGTTATAAACAATTGGTGAAAAAAATGGCCGTTGGCAAGAAAAAAGAAACATTCAGAAAGGCGGTGGACCTTATGCAGGCGATGGGCCTGAAAGAGGCAAACGCGCGCGCGGCGACGACCGCGGCCCGCGGCCGCGGCGCAAACGCGCAGTAAATCCCGCCCGCCCAGGGCGGTTTTTTTTAATTCATAATGCATAATTCATCATTTGCGGCGCG